>QHXA01000843.1:2077-2569 GCA_003222755.1 Acidobacteriota bacterium | reverse complement strand
AGCTCAGCCGCTCGTGGTACTGGGTCTCTAACCGCCACGTGAGCGCGCCGCGCAGGCGGGCCGCGCGTTGGCGCAGTGCGAGCGATTCGGGGTTATCCGAGTCGCCGAGTTGTTTCTCGATGAGTGCGATGCGTTCGCCGGCAATCCGCTCCTCCGCGGTCGCCAGATAATCCGGACGCGGCGCAGTCAGCATCGCCTTCAGTTTCTCGCTGAGGTGCTTGCGCTGCTCGAGTCGCAGGCGCATTCGCGAATCCAGCTCCCGGAATTGCGTATCGACCTCCGGCAGCAGCGGCTCGTAGTTCTGTCCGCGCAGCCGGATGATGTCGTCGAACGCATCGAGGCTGGTCTGCCAAGTCATGAGTCTCGACTGCAGGTCCTCGAGGTCGAGGTAGTTGTGCAGCGCGGTCTGGAAGTCGTGAGAGGCCATCAGCTCCATCAGGTAGTAGGTTTCGGGCGCGTCGGGCAGGCTGCGCAGGCGGATGACCCAGGTTT
>QHXA01000843.1:0-2038 GCA_003222755.1 Acidobacteriota bacterium | reverse complement strand
ATGGAGGCGTCCACTCTTTCGATTTGCTTGCTGAATAGTTCGAGTGCCCGCCCGTACATGATCGCGGCGCGGCCGTGCAGGTTCAGGCTGGCATACGCGTGCGGCACGGCAAGCATGGCTTCCTGGACCGCGGCATCCGTTGGCTCCCGCTCCACGAGGATGTTCCACGGGACGAGTGCGCGGTCGTACTTTTGCGCCGAGGCCTCGGCCCAACCTGCCCGCAGCAGAGCCTGATTTGAAAACAGCCCATCGAGGCGGACGCGGTCCAGCGACTGCTTTGCCCGCTCGAAGTCGCCCAATTCGAACAGCATGCTGCCAAGCACCAGGTTGGACTTGTCGCGGATTGCAAGCCCGGCGCCATCGGAGGCGGGGAGGCGTCCGGCCTTGTCCAGCTGCTCGAACGCCTCCCGGGCTCGACCGTCCTGAAACAGCGCGATGCCGAGGTTGTATGCGACAAACCCGGCCAGGCTCTCGTCGCTGTGCACCTGCTGGAGCACCTTGACGGCGTCCCCCGGCCGGCCCGTCGCCATATCGACGTTCGCCCGCAGGAATTCGACATCGTCTCTGATCTCCGCGGGCACCATACCGTGGATCCGGCCCAGCGCGTTCTGCGCATCCTCGAGCTGACCCTTCTGGAAGTGGATGCGGGCGAGCCTGAACGCGGCCTCGTTTCGCACGGCTTCATCGACGGCGCCTTCGAGCACCGCCTTGATGGCGCGTCCTGCACGATGGTGCATGCGGTAGTTGAGCTCGAAGTCGCCGACCGAGAATTCAGCGTCGTTGATGTGATAGTGCAGCGTATCGAGTTCGGGCTGGTCTAGACCGCGGTACAGGGCGAGCTCGGTGTCGAGCCGCTGGAGTGCCTCGAAATACCGTCCCTGCAAGGCGTGATAGAGCGCCTCGCCGAAATAGAGGTCCCTCAAGTCGCCGCCCGCGGCTGGACGGACGGCAAGTCCCAGCGCCAGACACAGTCCGAGTAACCGGCGTCCTGCTCGCATAGATTAAAATTCCCCAAGCGCGATCGGAGGGTTGCCGGAACCGGCCAGGGTCAGTCCAACGAGCTTTGGCTTCACTTCCTTGCGGAACGTAAAGCGTTCTGTGCGGTTGAAGTCTGCGCCGCCGTCAAGCTTGCCGTCGACAAGCACCTCGAGCTTGTGATCCCCGGTCGCCACATTACCGACGTAGATCCGTTGCACGCCACCCTTGCGCAGCGCCTCGAGCTCTTTGAAGCTGTAGATGTAGTGCGCGACGAGGTGGCCGTCGATCTGAAGCCGCACGGCGTCGAGACGCATCTGGTCGCCCTTGGCCAGAGTGATGAAGATCGCGACCTGTGTCTCTGACGGGTAGAGCAGTTTCTCCTCCAGCCGGCTCAGCTCCGCCGCAATGCTGAGGACGTCTGATTTGATCTCCTGAACCTGTTCGTCGAGGCCGCGCGAGGCATTGTCTTGCTGCGCGAGAACAGCCGTGGGCGCCAGGGCAAAGACCGCAAGCAACATCCACTGAACGCTCTTGAACCTGGTCCGGCCTTTCATTCCCTTCCCTCCTTGGTGGTCTTACAAGTTTTTCAATCTTGTGGTCTGAAAAGTTTTTGTCGATGCACTCTGCCTTCCAGGAAGTTGACTGGTTGATTTTGTGGAACTTAGGCCTTTCCCAAGGGCTGCCGTTAAATCAACTATGTTCACGCGTGTCAATCTCCGTGCATGCAGGAAACTCTCCCGGTCGAGGACGTGATGACAGATCGTCTGTTGCCAGTTCTTCCTCGGCGGTGTCATTGAGGGTCCTTGCGGTCCGGTTGCGGCCGGAAATGCGGGCCATTATACCTGCCGCAGTCGGATTAGGTCGTACTTACGTTCTCTGCACGGTTCGCTGTCTGACTCGTCATTCCTTATCCTCTCGGCTCCCTCGCAGCAACATCGAACTGGACCTCCGCACGTCAGAAGGGGCAGTTCCCAAGGGCTGGGGCGTCAATGCGACGCACTGCACCTGCAGGAATGAGCTGGACAGCGATAGTGCTGGCCGGGACTGCGCCTTCATTACG
>QHXA01000071.1:8552-14261 GCA_003222755.1 Acidobacteriota bacterium | reverse complement strand
CGGAGATGCTGAATTCGGCGCCGCCGTTAAAATCACGCATCACTCCTTCGATTACGGGAACGGGTCCACCTACGATTTCCAGGCGGCGCAGATCGAATTGGACAGCGAATAACGTTCCGCCAACCGCGTAAACAATGTGGCCTGTCGGAACGTAGCGCGCGGCGCTGCCGTCCTCAATGAGAGTTTTGCGTTCACCGGACTTTAGCGATTGCACAACTATTTTTGTGTCCCTGTTGTGGACGATCGTAAAGAGCACCGCCTGGCCGCCGGGTAACATCTGAGCATCCGTGGCATAACCGTCCTTCAATGTCACGAGGGGCTCTCCCTTACCGCCACTCGCCGAAATTCGCATGATTTCGGCCGAATCGGGGCCGGCGCTGCAGACTACAATTCCATCTGCGTCCCAACTTGCTCCCACCGGAAAATCAGGGCCTCTGCGGCGAACATCCTGCAGCGTCACGGGCGATCCACCACTGACGGGAATTTTCTTGATGATTGCTCCTGCGGGTCCTGCGACATCAGTGAATAAAATGGAGGCGCCGTCCGGCGAAAAACTCGGTGACGTTTTCGCCCTCGGCGATGGACCGCAAATAGAGACGGTTGTTCGCAACGTAGATGATCTGTGTGCCGTCCGGAGAAATGCTGAGCGAGTGAAAGGTCGTTGATAGCTGCTGCTTATCTGGAAGGAAAAAGGAAAATCGCGCAACGGCGCGAGGAACTGAGGGTTTCAAAGTCCATACGGCGAAGCCTGTGATCGCGCCAACGAGGCTTGCTGCCGCCAGCACAGGAATTGCGCGCTTCCATAGCGGCCTCCGTTCTGTACTCGGTTGCGCAACAACGTCAGCGCCTTTTGGCGCCGCTGCAATCGATTCCAGTTCCGCACGCGCATCGCCCACACAATGCCACCGGCCCTTCCGATTCTTCTCTAAACACCGGCGAAGAAATTGCCCAAGCTTAGAATTAGCATCCAGCGGCAACAGCGTGAAATCCGGTTCGCGTGCGAGCACGGAAGCAAGGATGTCGGAGATCGTCTCACCCTGAAATGCCTGGCGACCCGTGAGCATTTCGTAGAGAACGCACCCAAACGCAAAAATGTCGCTGTGCCTGTCCGCGCCAGAACCCCGGGCCTGTTCCGGTGACATGTATGCGGCGGTGCCGAGAATCACACCAGCATTCGTTGCGGCGAAGCTGTTGACCATTGTCGGCGAATTCGAAACCGCGGCATTCGCCGGACCGTCCTCCAGCGCCTTAGCCAGACCGAAATCCAACACCTTGACTTTGCCATCCGGGCTGATCTTCACATTCGCCGGCTTCAGATCGCGATGCACAATGCCCTTGTCATGCGCGGCTTCCAGCGCATCGCAAATGCTCTTCGCAATCTCGAGTGCTTCTTCGACGGCGAACCGTCCACGAAGGATCCGATCGGCAAGCGTCTCGCCCTCAACGAGCTCGAGCACAAGGAATCGTGTCTCATTCGCTTCTTCGAAATCGTAAATGGCAGCAATGTTCGGATGGTTCAGCGCCGCCAGCACTTCGGCTTCACGCTGGAAACGGCTCACACGATCGGCATCACGCGAAAACTCGTCAGGAAGAACCTTGATTGCTACCTCGCGCTTCAGCTTTAAATCGCGTGCCCGATAAACCTCACCCATGCCGCCTTTGCCAAGCGGCGTCGTAATCTCATATGAGCCAATGCGCGTTCCCGGAGTGATGGACATTTTGCGCGCCGATTATACCGACCGGTGGCAAAGCGGACAACGGTAACGATCTGCCATTGTGGATTACCACGGAGACGATGAAACGAGACTCCCATGAGTACGTGATTGTCGTAATGACGCTCTATGGTCTCCGCATGTCGCTCGGCGGCCGTCCACTGCTCGACTTCTCGCGTGAACGAGGAAAACAGAATGAGCCTGCCGCACGCCTCCGGCGTGCGCAAAATGGCAAACTCCAGCGGGCGGTCATAGACCGCCCCTACAGTTGGATCGCCCTGAATTCCACCAGGTCAGGAGTTCTGAATTTGGACGTGTGGCAATTCACTCCGCTGCGAAACTGAATGGAACAACACGGCCAGTTTAGGAAAGCCGCGGATTCGGCGAAGCGTCTCTTCAGGGTCGAGGGTGCCTACGGCTTCGACGTGACCGCGGACGGCAAGAAATTTCTCCTAGGGCGCGACATACGAAATGTGGCTCTAGATGATGGCGCGAATCCGTTGACATCCAGTTGCACGCTCCTGCGCGCGCTCGTAATATGTGTCGATGCCTAGAAACCGGCGTGAGTTTTTGAAGCTGACGGCAGGCGCGTACGCCGTCGCCACAATTGGCACGAGCGGGCAAGGGGCCGAGCAGAAGCAAAACGACCTGACGAGCCTCTCACTGGGAGAAGCGAGCGAACTTGTACGCAAGAAGAAGGTGTCGCCTGTTGACCTGACCAACGCGTGCCTCGCCCGAACGCAACGCCTCAATCCTACGTTGAACGCGTTCATTACAGTGATGAACGAGCAGGCGTTGGCCGACGCGAAAAAAGCCGAAACCGAAATTGCGAATGGGAGGCGTCGCGGGCCTTTACACGGTATTCCCATCGCGGTAAAGGATCTCTTCGACACGGCCAACGTGCGCACGACGGCGGGCAGTGCGATATTCGCGGATCGTGTGCCGTCAGAAGACGCGGAAGTCGTGCGCCGTCTCAAAGCGGCGGGCGCGGTCATTACCGGAAAGCTGAACATGCACGAGTTTGCCTATGGCGACACGTCCGCGCAAAGTCACTACGGGCCGGTTCGCAATCCGTGGAAGCGTGAGCACGTGCCTGGCGGTTCATCCGGAGGATCTGCGGCAGCCGTTGCCGCGGGACTCTGCTATGGCGCTCTCGGATCGGACACCGGTGGTTCCATTCGCCAGCCGTCAGCATATTGCGGCATCGCCGGTCTGAAGCCGACATACGGTTTGGTCAGTACCCGGGGCGTGGTGCCTCTATCGTGGTCGCTGGATCACGTTGGTCCGATGTGCCGCACGGTGGCTGACATTGCTCTGATGCTTCAGCCGATCGCAGGTTACGACCCGCTTGACACCAACAGTGTGGCCGCTACTCCGCCCGATTACACGAACGCTCTGCGGCAAAAGATTTCCGCGTTGAGGATTGGCTTGCCGCGCGCCGTCTTCTACGAAAACCTAGATCCGCAGATCGAGCAGGTCGTAAACGAAGCGGTGAAGCTTCTGGAACGCTTGACGGCTTCGATTCGCGACGTCGAGATGCCCCGCTACGACACGTTACCGGTAGTCGGCGCTGAGGCGTATGCATATCACGCGCCATATTTCACGAAGACGCCGGAGATGTATCAACCCATGACGCGCCGGCGATTGCAGGCAGGTTCCACAGTATCAGCCGCGGCCTACATTGCAGCCCGCCGCGAACTCGATCGGCTTCGGCGCGTTGTGAGCGAAGTTTTTTCGACGGTGGACCTGCTGGTCACACCAACAACACCTATTCTTCCGGTCACAGTCGAGGAGGCCCTTGCCGACGCGGGGACTCCGCCCGCCGGCGGAGTCGCACTGTCGCTGCGCAATACGCAGCCCTTCGATATCTACGGCGTCCCAGCCATCTCAATCCCGTGTGGTTTTAGTCGCGAGGGCTTGCCCATCGGATTACAGATCAGCGGCCCGCGTCTCGGTGAGTCGCTTGTGCTCGCACTGGCGCACGCTTTCCAACTCGCGACGGAATGGCACAAGCGCCCGCCGCTCGTCTGAGCCATCATCGCAAAAGAATTCACGTGCGCCGGCCCGTTTTTTGGCATTATTTGCACCAGCAAGGGGGACACGTCAATGCGCATCACCGCGTTAGTTGTGGGCTTGGTGCTCTCGGCATCTGGGTCGGCAGCCGCCCAGGAGTGGATCGAGTACGTCAACACGCAAGACGGCTTCAAGGTGAACTTTCCGGGTCAGCCAAAAGCGACGGAGACGACCTGGAAGTCGGAAATGGACTACACCCTTCCGGCGCGCGTGTACAGCGCCGATAAGAGCCGCGAGCACTATTCCGTAACCGTTGTCGATTACGGCGGCCTTGAACAACAGGGCATCGAGCGTTCTAAGTCATGTCCCCCCGGTAACCAGCAATGCCGTGGAAATAATGTCGGCGTCGTCGGCGCCGGTTACTGGAAGCAGGATGAGCGGGGAGCGATTGTTTATGCGACGTTCAAGCTCCTTCAACGCGAGGCCAAACTGACAAGTCTCAATTGGGAATGGCAGGACATGGTTGAAGGACATTTCATACAACTGACCAACAGCGGCGATCAGTCCCGCACGTTTGCTTACATCGGCATGCACCAACACAAGCTCTACATCGTGGAAGGCACGGTGCCGAAAGGCTACCCGGAGCCGGGATTGTTCCAGCAGTCGATGGGGTGGGTCGACAAGGACGGGAACGGAATTCGGTATCAGATCATCTACTCCAACTCCTACCATGGCATGGGCGTGTATCCAGTGCCAGCACTGGGCGGTGCCGGCCGCGGCGGTGGCGCCGGTGCCCGAGGCGCTGGCGCTGCGGCAAGCGATCCGCCCGGCGGTCGCAGATAAATCCGTAATCGCTATAAGAGAAAATCGCACAAGCCTCTGATGCCCACACAGATTGAAATTAGTACAGACCGGCTCTGGCTGCGGCGCTGGCTGCCCGGCGATCGCGAACCATTCGCCGCGATGAACTCAGACCGCCGCGTGATGAAATACTTTCCGGCAACGCTATCGCGTGAGGAGAGCGACGCCTTCGTTGATCGTATCGAATCGCATTTCGATGAACACGGTTTCGGATTATGGGCCGTTGAGATTCCGGCCATTGCTCCTTTGATCGGTTTCGTGGGTTTAGCTGTTCCTCGATTCCAGGCGCACTTCACGCCGTGCGTCGAGATCGGCTGGCGGCTCGCGGTGGATTACTGGAATCGAGGGTATGCCACTGAAGCAGCACGCGCCGCATTGAAGTTCGGATTCGAAACCGTGGGGTTGTCGGAGATCGTGTCTTTCACGGTGCCGGAGAACCTGGCATCGCGCCGCGTGATGGAAAAAATCGGATTGGTGCACAGTCCCAATGACGATTTCGATCATGCATCGTTGCCGGCCGGACATCCCCTTCGCCGTCATGTTCTGTATCGGATAGGCAGGGGAACAATTCCCTAAAACTGGTGTCTCCTAATGAATCGCTGCGGAGGCGGCATCCATGAGATCAGTCCTGGTGGCATTCGCGTTCCTTCTCTTACAAGCGCCTCAATCACAGGCGCCGGGATCCATCGAAGGCGTTGTTCTGCGGTTGGGAACGAGCACGCCTGTCGTCCGCGCGCGAGTGAGCATCGGGTCCGCGCAAACCATGACGGACCAGAGTGGCCGGTTTGTGTTTCGGAATGTTCAGCCGGGTCGCTATCGTGTAGCCGTCAATCACAATGCATATGTGCCGGCTCAGTATGCCGAGCGCAGCCGTGGGGGACCGGGCGGATATTTAACCGTCGGTGCGGGACAAACGATCAAGGACATTGTGATTGCCATGACGCCGAAGGGCGCGATCTCAGGACGTGTTTACGATCGCTATGGGGACCCTGTCACAAATGGAAACGTGCAGGCATTCAAATTCGCGTATCAGGATGGCCGGCGGATACTGGTTCTAGTCGACAATGCCAGAACCAATGATCTCGGCGAATATCGGCTGTTCTGGTTAGCGCCGGGTCCTTAC
>QHXA01000071.1:398-8390 GCA_003222755.1 Acidobacteriota bacterium | reverse complement strand
ATCGGCAGCCACAGCAATTGACTTGCCGCCGGGCGTCAACTACACGGGAGTTGATTTGATGATCACCGACTCGCGCGCGGTGCGCGTTCTCGGCCGTGTTGTGAATGGCGTTACTGGCCAGGCAATGCTTGTAGCGGCGGTAACACTAGTTCCGCGCCGCGGCACCGTTGCGACGGGTTCATTGCAACGCGCTACGATATCGAGCCGGGGGATTTTCGAGTTCCGGCACATGGCGCCCGGATCCTATGACCTGGTTGCCAGCGCGCCTAATCCGGGAGGCGGAAGGGTCGCCGCCTCTCTACCTGTAGAGGTTGCCGGCTCAGATATAGACAACGTGACTTTGGTGCTACAGCCGCAACTGTCGATCACGGGCAGAGTCAGCATCGATAATCTGCAAACCGATCCCGCAAGTCTCAACCTCAACAGTATTCGCATCGAGCTACGCCGCGAGCCCTTCACTCCAGAGCTTTTGATTGTGATTCCAACCGTCGCTCCAGACGGTACGTTCACATTGTCGGGTGTGACACCGGGCGATTATCGGTTGAAAGTGAATACTGGAGGAGTGAAGAGTTATGTGAAGTCGGCGCGATACGGCGGCATCGACGCGCTAAACCCGCCTTTCCGCATCGATGCTTCCGGTCAACTCGAAATCGTCATTAGCCTGAATTCCGGTTCGATTGATGCCGTCGTTCTCGACGATGCCCAGAGACCCTTCTCCGACGCGACTGTGGCTCTAACCCCCGATCCTCCCCGCCGTCAACACTTCGATCTATATCACGCGGCCGGCTCCGATGCGTCCGGGCGCGTTCATTTCGATAGCGTCGCGCCGGGCAACTATAAAATGTTCGCTTGGGATGATGTTCCGGGTGATGCCTGGCAGGATCCGGATTTCATACGGCCATATGAAGATCGCGGCAAGCCGGTCCGCATTACTGAAGGCAGCAAGGAAAGCATCGAGCTGAGGCTGATACAGCGATGAGTGAGGCGCGAAGACTCGACCTGCAGATGGATTACTGGAACGGAGTGGGACCCACCAAACCATTTGCACATCCCGTGAACATCAGTCAACTCCGACGATGGGTTGGCCCAACCAGCCGGATTCTGGACTATGGCTGCGGGTATGGCCGCGCCCTCGGCATTCTTAAGGACAGTGGATATACGAATCTCATCGGTGTTGATCCGGCGCCTGCGATGATTGCAGCTGCGCGCCAGAGCTTTCCATCAATATCGTTCGACGTCTTGAGTGATTATCAAAAACTCAATCTGCCGGATGGCTCTGTCGATGCCATCTTGCTGTTCACTGTGCTGACCTGCGTGCCGACTGACGAGGGACAGCGCGCCATCATTGCTGAAATCACACGCGTGCTTCGGTCCGGCGGAGGGCTATACATCAGCGACATGTTCCTGCAGACGGACTCTCGGAATGTCGAAAGATACATCCGGGGAGAGAAGAAATACGGCATCTACGGTGTGTTCGATTTGCGCGAAGGCGTGACGGTGCGGCATCACGAACGTGCCTGGATCGAAACTTTGACGAGAGGCTATGAATCGCTCGCGCTTGAAGAGATCGCGGTCCAGACCATGAATGGTCGTCCCGCCACCGCCTTTCAGTGGTTTGGCCGGAAGAGCCCGGACGCCAGAAACCGCACGACCTGATAGCCGACGATCGCGCTGAAGGGAAACTGGCCCATCGTGTAGTGGCCGCAGGGAAGCCAAAGGCGGTTGTGCGAAATTCCGCAACGATCCAACTCATCGTAAGCTTGCTGGGAAAGCTCCGGAAGAAAGCTCATGTCGTATCGGCCGGATACGGTGAGGATCTTGCGGGTGGTTCCACGCAGCCGCTTAATAAAAGGATGCGGGCTGATCGGTGACCACAGGAATCGGAGTTGCTGCAAGTCGACTGCACTTTCGAGAGATTGCCGGACGTGCTTCGTCGAGAGTCCGTTCCAGACCACGTCCGCAAAAAAACTCGACACGTGAATGAAAGCGCCGATCGAAAAGCGCTCGTCATGCGCGAAAGTCAAAAATCCAATACACGATCCGACACTCGTTCCCAAAACGCCGATACGCCTGTACCCTCGGGCCACGAGCCAATCCGCGGCGCGGCGTGAATCCAACACGGCTTGGCGAATTGCCATCAATGTCCGGCCGATATTCGATGAAACCAAATACTCTGCTCGTTCCAAGTGCGCCGGCTTGCGATGGTGGTGATAAGGCAAGCTCAACCGCAGAGACGCAATGCCCGCTCGCTGAAGGACGCGGCAGAGCTGCACCTGCCCATCCCACTTACAATTCCACTGCGGCAGGACGACGACGGCCAAGTCCTTGCCGGCATCGAAGAATCTTCCCCATACCGTGTTGTTTTCCGGGTATGGAGTTTCTATCGCACTCGGGAATTTCAGAATCGTTCCGTCGAAATCGTATTCGGCTCCCGGTTCGTACGCATAAAACGCCGAGCTATCCTGCAACGCGTGCGACACGTAATCCTGCAGGGCGGTGTTTGCGTTGCCGTTGGCATGAATTCCGAGGTGGTCCAACCCCCAATCGAACGGCAGGGATTTGCGATTGTCATCCCGTCCATGAAGAAAGCGTTCGCGTTTTTCGATGTATTGACGAAGCATGAACCACACCGCGGAGCGGTGAAAGGAAATTAGCCAGGAATACGCGTCCCTGGTATTGATATCGCGACAAAGATCGCACCCCGGCAGGGGGTGCGAGGAATCCTCGACACCCTTTCAGGGTGCGGATGTCCAGAGTAGTCGACGTATGCCAGGGGGTACGCAAAAAACCCGTCCCCCTGGCTAATCTCCCCGCACCGCTCCGCGGTGCGCCCCTACAGTAGCGCCTTCGCCAGCGCTTCGGCCGGATGCAAGGGGCGGCGCCCGGTCGCATGTTCGACCTGTTGCCGGCAAGAGATGCCGGGCGCGACAACAATCGCGTCGGGGTTGTTTTCGACCGCGGGGAAAAGCCGGCGCTTGCCGATAGCGATCGAGATATCGTAATGCTCCTTCTCATAGCCGAAGGAACCCGCCATCCCGCAGCATCCCGAATCGATCTCTTCCACCGGATAAGCGAGCGCAAGCGCTTCCTTTAGATACCGCGAGCCGATCAGTGCCTTTTCGTGGCAATGCCCATGGACCAGCGCCTTCGTCTGCTGGCGCTTGAGCTGAAGTTTCCATCGTCCGGCCTGTTTTTCCTTTACGATAAATTCTTCCAGGAGAAATGATGCCTTCGCCACAGCCGCCGCGTGCGGATTCCGTACTAGATCGGGATACTCATCTCTAAACGTCAGGATGCAACTCGGCTCGCACCCAACAATCGAGTAACCGTTTTCAACGAATGGATAAAGTTGGTTGATATTAAAGTCAGCATTTGCGCGCGCCTCTTCAGCGAGGCCTTTCGAAATCATCGGCCGGCCGCAGCATTTTCGTTGTTCGGCAATGCGAACCTCATACCCCGCAGCCTCGAGCAAGTGTGTCGCGGCCTTGCCAATATCGGGATAGTTGTAACTGATGAAGGTGTCGTGGAAGAGAACCACTTTGCCTGCGCGTGCCTCGTGTCCATTGCTCACGGCCGGTGTGTCCCGCTTGGCGAACCATGATTGGAATGTCTCGGATGCAAATAGTGGAAGCTTGCGTCTTGAATCAATGCCGACGAATCTATCGAGAGCGCGCCGAATGACCGGATTGGTTAGCGTCCAATTCGCCAGTGACGGCCACAGCGATGCCACTTTGCTTGCCGCGTGAATATTCGCGAACATTCGCGAACGAAGCGGTGTGCCGTGCACTTCGTTGTAATGGGCCAGGAACTCGTATTTGAGCTTGGCCATGTCCACGTTAGAAGGACACTCGGCCTTGCAGCCTTTGCACTCGAGACAAAGATCGAGAGTTTCGTACAAATCGTTTCCGGTGAATTCTTCGGGAGGAAGTTTCCCGGATAAAATCTCGCGCATCAGGTTGGCACGCCCGCGCGTGGAATGCTTGTCATCGAGCGTCACCATGTACGACGGGCACATGGTGCCTTCATTCCGCTTACGGCATACGCCTGCGCCATTGCACAATTCCACGGCCGTTGCGAAGCCGCCTTCGCGCGAAAAGTCATAGTGCGTGTTCATTGGGATGGTGTGGTACTTCGTCCCATAGCGAAGGTTTTCCGTCATCGGTGGCGCATTGACGATTTTGCCGGGATTCATCCGGTTTTCGGGATCGAAAGCGGCCTTCACGTTCTGGAAAGCTCTGTAGATTTGAGGCCCGAACAGCTTTTCGTTGAGGTGGCTGCGGGCAAGACCGTCGCCGTGCTCGCCGCTCATGCCGCCGCCGAATTCGATGACGAGGTCTGTAATCTCGTCGGTCATATTTTTCATGACCTGAATATCGCGGGCATCTTTCGTGTTGATGAGGGGCCGGATGTGAAGACAGCCGACGCTGGCATGGCCGTAGTAGCCGGCGCTGGTGTCGTACTTGTGAATGACGTCGCGGAATCTGACAAAAAATTCCGGCAGCTTTGAGGGCTCGACGGCGCAGTCCTCGACGAATGCGATCGGTTTGCGCTCACCTTTCATGCCGAGAAGCAGGCCGAGGCCGGCTTTCCTTACCTTCCAGATACTGGTCTGCTCCGCCGGATCAAACGCGCGGACGTAGGCGTAGCCCGCTTTTTCGCGTTTAAGGGCGGCTTCCATCGCGTCAAGTTTCGAGCGAAGCTCTTTTTCATTTTCCCCGTAGAACTCGACCAGGAGAAGCGCCGCGGGATTGCCTTCGACGAACCCCATCAATCGCGAGATCTCGAGCGATTTGCGGCCCAGATTCATGATCATGTCATCGATCAATTCGATGGCCGCAGGCTTGAACGGCAGAATGATGTCGCTTGCGCGGATCGACTCCACGATATCGGCAAAATGGACGACGCACAGTGCGGTTGCCGGCGGTCGCGGCTCAATGCGCACTTTCGCTTGATGGACGGCGGCCAGTGTGCCTTCGGAACCGACGACGAGCTTGACGAGATTGAATTTTCCATTTCGTACGAACTCGTCGAGGTTATAGCCGCTGACACGACGCATGATCTTCGGGAAACGGCGATCGATCTCATCACGATTCGCGCGTACGATCTCGGCGATTCGGCCTTCGAGGCCGCCATGCGCCACCGCTTCCTCAAACTTCATCTCACGCAACTTCCTGCCTTCGCCGGAAGCGAGGATGACGTCCATTTCGAGGACGTGGTCGATAGTTTTTCCGTAGACAATCGAATGCGAACCTGCGGAGTTGTTGCCCATCATCCCACCGATCGTTGCGCGATTGGCAGTTGAAGTATCCGGCCCGAAGAGAAATCCCATCGGCTTCACGTGAAGATTGAGCTGCTCCTGAACGACGCCAGGCTCGACGAGGGCCCAACGTTCCGCCGTGTTCACTTCGAGCACGCGATTCAGATACTTCGACATATCGATGACGACCGCTTCGCCGACGGTCTGTCCGGCTAGGCTCGTTCCACCGCCGCGTGGGAGAACGGGTACTTTGAAATCGTGCGCGATCTCCATCGTTGCAAAGACGTCTTCATGCGTCCGCGGGATCACGACTCCAATGGGTTCGATCTCGTAAATGCTCGCGTCGGTGCTATACATCAGGCGCGAAGCACGGTCGAAACGGACTTCGCCCTGAATGCGGCGCTTTAGGGATTGATATAGATCTTCGTTCATAAGACTGTAGGGGCGGTCTATGACTGCCCAATTTTTCTCGTAGTCGAAACCCGACAGTTTAGCACGGCTCAAATTTTCGTTCTGTCGTAGAATCCGTGGGCATGGAAGTCGCTGTCACGCCCGAATCCGCTGCAGTTTTGAACAATGAAGCTGTGAGACTGCAAGCTGAAGGCAAGTACCTCGAAGCTGACGAACTCTATAAGAGATCTGTGGCCATGTGGCAGTCAACGCTTGGTCCCGAAGATCTGCTAGTGGCTCACAGTCTGGCCAATCGTGCGTCACTTTACCGGAGCATGGGCGAACATCACGAGGCGGAACGCATCTTCCAGATCGCGCAGCGGATTTGGACGAAGCGAGGGTTCCCAAAGAGCTACGATCAGCCGCTGTGGGCCGACCAATTGGACCAGAACGGCATGCTACGCCATTTCGGTTTACAGGTTCGAAACTTACGGGATCGTCTGTCAAAGGGTGACGCGGCGGCCCGGCCGGAAATGGCAGACACGATTCAGCGGCTTGGGCCGTGGTATCACAACGTAGTGTTCGCGCCCGGCGTGATGAGTAATCCGCCGAATCCGGATTACCCCGCAAGCCGATGGCGCGTTCTGGACGAAATCATTCCGAAAGATTTGCGCGGCAAGTCGGTGCTCGATATCGGGTGCAATTCCGGATTTTTCTCTTTGGAGATGAAGAAGCGGGGCGCGAATCGGGTGGTGGGTGTGGACATCATGCCGCATCTTCTGGCCCAGTCGCGGTTCGCCTCGCATTGGTTTGATCTGCCGCTGGAGCTTTACGAGTGTGGGGCCTACGATGTGCAGTCTCTTCAATCGAAGTTTGACGTCGTCGTATTTGTTGGTGTGCTCTACCACCTCAAGCATCCTCTGTACGCACTTGAGCAAATCGCCGCGATTTGCAATGAGACGATGTATTTCCAATCGGTTGTGCGCGGTCCGGCCGGAGATATTGAGGCGCGGGACGATTATCCGGTCAACGAAGTTGCAGTCTTTGATCAACCCGCCTGGCCGAAGCTGTATTTCATCGAGAAGAAATTCAACGGTGATGAAAGTAATTGGTGGTTCGCGACGCGCAGTTGTCTGAAGGCGATGCTTCGCACCGCCGGCTTCCGCACGATTGAAGATACGTCGAACCCGGAGATTTTCGTCTGCCGTAAATGACGCACCGCGGAGCGGTGCGTTGCGCACGCCGGAGGCGTGCTCGGAAATTAGCCAGGGATATGCGTTTTTTGCGTACCCCTGGAATCGGTAATCACAATAGTGATCGCACCCTGAAAAAGTGCGAGGATTTCCTTTCACCCCTCCGGCGTGCGGCGCGTGTTTTTTGGAACCCTGAAACCGGTATTCTCGTAGTTCAAGTGCTATGCCACGTAGGAAGTCACGCAAGCTTGTAATCACTGTCGTTGGGCTGTTGCTTCTTGTTGGCGCCGCCGGCATCTACGCCGTTACCGTTCTCTCGCGGCCTGCGACTGACATTGAGCCGTCGCGGCTGGCATTGGTCGGGCGCGGCGACATCGCACGTTCGGTCGTAGCAATCGGGCGTATCGAACCCGTTGCGAAGGTGGAAATCAAGTCCAAAGCTAACGGCATCATCAAGGAGATCAAAGTTCAGGCCAGCGATCTCGTCAATGAAGGCCAGATCCTGGTTGAGCTCGACAAAGACAACCTGACCGCCCGGTTGCGCGAAGCTCGCGCGGCGTTGCTCGGAGCGCAGGCAAATGCGAAGGCGGCACTGGCCGAGCTGGAAAAAAACAAAATTGAGGCGGAAGGCGTCGACGTCGAGTTCAATAAGCGCGCTCTCGAACGGGCGGAGAAATTGTTCAAGGACGGCCTCATTCCGCAACAGAAGTACGACGATGTGCGTATGGCCGTTGACATTGCGGTGAACCGGCAGCGTGCGGCGCAATCGCAGCTCTTGGTGACGCAGGCCCGGGTCGCGCAAGCGCAAGCCGCCGTCGCGCAGGCGGAAGCCGCGGTCGAGCGTGCTCAAGAAGAATTGGACAACGCCACGATCCGCTCGCCGATCAAAGGCATGGTCCTGTCGCGCGATGTCGAGCTGGGCAGTCCGGTTTCATCGATCCTGAATTTGGGCGCAGGCGCCACGCTGGTCATGGTGCTCGGCGATATTCGCGAAGTTTTTGTGCGAGGTAAGGTCGACGAAGCGGATATCGGCTTGGTCCGGTTGAATCAACCGGCGCGCATCAAGGTGGAGACATTTAAGGAGCGGCAATTTGAAGGAAGAGTCACCCAGATCTCGCCGCTCGGCATCGAGAAGGACAATGTCGTCAGTTT
>QHXA01000071.1:0-342 GCA_003222755.1 Acidobacteriota bacterium | reverse complement strand
CCCGAGAAAGCTGTCATTTACGATGCGCAACGCGTTTCCTGGGTTGAGGTGCCTCAGCCGGGCGCGCCTAAAGGACGCGAACGAAGAAGATTAAAAGTGGGCTTCAGCAACGGAACTCGCACTGAAATCGTCGAAGGCCTGACAGAAGGTCAAAAAGTTATTCTTCAGTGAGGGAACCATGGTGCTGTTTTGTTTCCTGTTGCTGTCGTTCTTCAGGCAGGACGATGTCAAGCCGTTGCCGGATGTCAAACCGTTTCTGGCCGAATTCCGCAAGACGCTTCACACGAATAACCTTCTCCTCAGCCAATACACGTATACCGAAACAGAGACTCACATACAGCT
>QHXA01000842.1 GCA_003222755.1 Acidobacteriota bacterium | reverse complement strand
GAATATCGAAGAGTCGATAAAGCGACTCGGCAAGAAGCGAAAGGCCCGCCTACGAACTGGCCAAGTGCCGCCACGCACCGGATCTAAACGCTAGGTTCATGCTATCCTCGGCGCGATGCTGCCTCGAAACCTACGCCCCATCCACTTACACAGAGCATGCGGTCTTGACCCCTCATTTCTTCCAACCCAACAGAAATTCGGGACAAAACATCAGAACTTTTTTTGATTGCCAATCGATTAAGGCGGCGATAGATTCGCGCCTACTAAACCAGGGAAGAAAAGTTTAGCCGCAGTGGATCGTGTTCCATTCAGCATGAGAGAAGGACTAGACCATGATTATCCGCTCTTTGTTGGCAATCGTCTGCTTGTCCGTTTTCACTTTGGCTGCGTTCGCGCAAACAGATCGCGGGACGTTAACGGGTACGGTTTCCGATACCACTGGCGCCGTGATTCCCGGTGTCTCAATTGAGGCGAAGAACGTCCAAACGGGCGCCGTCTACCAGGCGGGATCTTCAGAGACCGGCAATTACACGCTTGCGCAGTTGCCGGCCGGGACTTACGAACTTTCGGCGACGCTTCCCGGCTTCAGGAGATATGTTCGCGCGGGGGTCATCGTCTCTGTAGCAACGGTTCTGCGTATCGACGTCACGCTCGAAGTGGGCGCCACCGGCGAATCCGTCACAGTCGAGGCGGCGAGTCCGCTGCTGAAAACCGAAAGCGGTGAAGTGAGCCACAACATCAGTTACGATAACGTCAACAATTTACCCATACTGACCCTTTCTCAGTCCGTCGGCCAGGCTTCGACATTGGGAAATGTCCGAAATCCATTGCAGATTTTGAATCTCTTGCCGGGAGCGAGCTTCGCCAATGATAACCAGCTGCGTGTTAATGGAATGCCTTCCGCCACGCAAAGCATCCGGATCGAAGGCCAGGACGCCACCAATGGCCGGCACCGGCAATACAATCAGGGCGTTCAGGCAAGTGTCGAGGCCATCCAGGAGGTCGCCGTTCAGACCAGCAACTATTCCGCGGAGTTTGGCCAGGCGGGCGGTGGTTATTTCAATTACACGATGCGGTCGGGCACGAATCAGTTAACCGGTTCCATGGAGGAGTCTATGACTACTTCGTGAACGAGGCTCTGAACGCCGGAACGCCATTCACCGACAGAATCAACACAGGTGATATCGGAAGAGCCGGAGAGCACATCCGGAACACGCAGCGCAAGAACGACTATGGGTTCAACGTCGGCGGGCCGATTCGGTTGGGAAACCTGTACAACGGCCTCAACAAGAGTTTCTTCTTCTTCAATTTTGAGCAGTTCCGCGAAACACAATTCATCAACACTGGAAATGCAACGGTTCCGACCCTGGCTTACCGCCGCGTCGAGTTCAGCGCGGCGCTTCTGCCGCAACTGCTCTTGTCCGGGCAGCCGGCCGTGGATGCCGTGGATCCCTTAGGCCGCCCGGTTTTTGGAAATGCGCTCTATGACCCGAGAACCACCAGACTGGCGCCTGATGGCTCCAGGATCCGGGATCCGTTTCCGAACAACACTATTCCCGCAGACATGTTCGATCCGGTGGCACTGAAAATTCAGTCGCTGTTTCCATTACCCACCAACAATAATGTAGTGAACAACTATCAGGTTCCGGGTTATAGCAACTTCAGGCACACCACAATCCCGTCCTTCAAGATCGATCACAACTTCAACGACAAAAACCATCTCTCCTTTTACCTTCACCAAACTCACACGGTATCGCCCAATGCCAGCGGTTTCACGCAGCCGTTTACCGATGCCATTTCGCAGGACGAGATCAACTACACGACACGCCTGAACTACGACCGCACGATATCGCCGACGACCATG
>QHXA01000070.1:4441-13200 GCA_003222755.1 Acidobacteriota bacterium | reverse complement strand
GATGTCGACAATAAATGCCATCGCCGGCTTCAGCGCGACGATATACGTGAAGTTCTGCTCCGGGCCCACACCCATGTAGATGCGCCCCTGCTTTGCCTTCTGCAGAAGCTCGGGAATGACGTACTGAAAATTGAGCTCGTTCGACAGAAGGTTATCCGAGCGAAAGGTGCCGTCTTGCTCCGACAAGGTAGTCGAGAGCTTCCAAAACTGTTCGTCCGTGAGCTGCGCGGGTACGGGTGCAGCCGTAACATGTCCACCCGGAAAAACAGGAACTGCGGTACTGGCCCATGCGAGCGTGAAGCAGAGGATCAGGATGCGCGATGTGGTGAACGTGTGATGGGATTTCATAATCGCGAATACTACCACAGGCCTTTTCGCGCAAAAACCGTGGAACGGCGCTAACGTCCGCGATCGTATATTTGCCGGTCAACGCTCGCGGACGACATCGGTCGGGCGCTCATGCGCCATAGGTCCCGCATAGGCTTACGCGGAAGCTGGGGTTGAGAAAAACTCGGCGTTGCTTCCGTCTTCGAAGAATAGTTGCAGGTGTTTAGCGTTCAGCCGAAATTGATGAATCGACCGGCAAATCCCGTCGGCGACCGTGGCGTCCGCCGAGGCTCGCGCCCAACGATTGCTTCGACTCGTGTGTTCGAATTGCAAGTAGCTGCCATCGGTGAATTCCAAGGTCGCGCGGTTGAAAGCAGCATTCACAGCGTATCGTGTCACGTGTCGTCTAGCGTACTCAGCGTTGTCCACACGTTTAAGGTAACGAAAGTATCCGGCGGGCAGTCAGAAAATTTAGGAGGACAAGTATGTTCATTGCTCTCTTCATCATTCTTCTGCTGATGTGGATTTTTGGCTTCGCAGCGATGCATGTTGCCAGCGCCGCAATTCACATTTTGCTGCTTCTGGCGCTCGTTTCCCTAGTAGTGCACTTTGTCAGACCGCATGCCGGTCCGCCGGCCGTGTAATTGCAGGGGTGACGGGGCTGAAAAAACGTCATCTTTTGACAGAGGGTCCAAGTCTGCGTCTAATGGACAGTTTCCCTGACGATTTCTTCAATTGTCGTAACGCCTTCTTGGACCTTCATGAGTCCACTGCGCCGCAGCGTAACCATGCCGCTAGCAAGAGCGACTTTCTTTAGCTCCACGGCCGTGGCATTGAGGATGATTGCTTCTCTCAATTCAGGAGTGATCTCCATTACTTCATAGAGACCAACTCGGCCCTTATAGCCCGAACCGTTGCAGTTCTTGCATCCGATGCCACGATGCATTTTTAGCGTGGAGGCTTCCTGTGGAGCGAAGCCCAACTCAATCAATGTCGCTTCCGACGGCGCCTTGACCTGTTGCTTGCATGGCTTGCAGATCCGGCGGACAAGCCGCTGCGCGCAAATCAGCTGCACGGACTTCGCGACGAGGAATGGTTCGACCCCCATGTTCAGCAGGCGCGTAATCGTCGCGGGCGCATCATTCGTGTGCAGTGTACTGAGCACGAGGTGCCCCGTCAGTGAAGCCTTGACCGCAATCTCCGCGGTTTCCACGTCGCGGATCTCGCCGACCAGGATAATGTTTGGATCTTGCCGAAGGAACGAACGCAAAGTGGTCGCGAAAGTCAGCCCAACTTGTTCGTTGATTTGAACCTGATTAATCCCGCCAAGATTAAATTCCACGGGATCTTCCGCCGTCATGATGTTCGTGTCCGCCTTGTTGAGCTGGGAAATGGCGGAATAAAGAGTATTCGTTTTGCCGCTGCCCGTCGGCCCGGTGACTAGCACCATCCCGTACGGTTTGTAGATAGCCTTCTCGAACTTCTTCAATGACTCTGGATCGAAACCCAGGTGCAGCATGTCGAACATCAAGTTTTCTTTGTCCAGCAGGCGTAGCACGATCTTTTCGCCAAAAAGCGTCGGCAACACCGACACGCGAAAATCCATATCGCGGACTCTCCCATCGAGCTTTACACGAATGCGGATGCGGCCATCTTGAGGGAGTCGTTTTTCCGAAATATTCAATCGCGACATGATCTTGATACGCGATATTAGAGCATCCTTCAGTTTCACGGGCGGATTCATGACCGTCTCGAGTACACCATCCATACGGAAACGAACGCGCAGTTCCTTTTCAAACGGTTCGATGTGAATGTCGCTCGCGCCGCTGCGGACGGCGTCTACCAGAATGAAATTCACAAGCCGGACGATTGGGGCTTCTTCGGATTGAATTTTCAGAGTCTCGGGATCGAGTTCTTTATCCACCTCGCTGAGGATCTGGAGATTGTCACCGCTCTCTTCGTCCTGTGCCGGCACCTCATCGAATACTTTTTTGAGGGCCAAGTCCTTATGACTGCCGAAATGGTAATCGATGCCTTCGCGAATTTGCGATTCCGATGCCAGTAGAGGCTTGATGCGCAGACCGGTTCTGAAGGTCAGTTCATCAAACAACGAAACGTCATTCGGGTCGGACATGGCCACGTACAAGACATTTCCATCACGGCGGATGGGAATGACCTGAAAACGTAACGCGAGTTCACGAGGCAACAGCTTGAGAATCTCAGGGTGGATTTCGCACGCCGCGGGAGCCACGAACTCGAGCCCAAATTGCCGGGATAAGACCGAATGCAGAACGTCTTCAGTGAGATAGCCCAACTTCATCAAACAGTGTCCGAGGCGGCCGCCCTTAGCTCGCTGGTATTTCAGCGCCTCATCTAACTGTTCCCGGGTGATGAAATGGCTTCTAAGCAGAACATCACCGAGCTGCGTGGTCTTGACGTGCCGCGGTTCCGGTGGTTCGACGTCGCTCGAAGACAGATCTCCCGCTTGCATCACCAGGTTGTATCGGCACTGGCAGGGGCTGGCTTTAGCGCGCAAACTGCCGCTACAGTTCAGAAATCCATTTCATTGCGGCTTCCTGATAGCGCGGGCCGGCAACCTGGAATGACGCGAGAAAAGTGTCCAGTTCAGCCCACACAGATGTGGGCAATTGGATCTCGACAGCTTTCGCATTTTCATCAAGGTGCTGAATGTGGCGTGTGCCGGGGATCGGCACGATTTCGGTACCCCTCCGTAGGACCCAAGCTAGCGCGACCTGCGCCGGAGTCACACGATTCGCCGAAGCGATCTTCTCAACAATCCGAACAACCTGCAGATTGTGCTCAAAGTTTTCGCCTTGGAAGCGGGGATTGTTGCGCCGCCAGTCCGATTCCTCGAGATCATCGATGCTTTTGATCTTTCCCGACAGGAACCCACGGCCGACCGGGCTATAGGCGACAAGTCCGATACCCAGTTCGCGCAAAGTCGGTAGCAGTCTTTGTTCGAGTCCTCTCGTCCATAGCGAGTACTCCGACTGCAGGGCACTCAGCGGGTGTATTAAATGGGCGCGACGGATCGTGCCCGGGCCGACTTCAGACAGGCCGATGTATCGGACCTTGCCGGCTTTGACGAGATCCGCCATGGCACCGACGGTATCTTCGATCGCGGTATTCGGATCCAGCCGATGCTGATAATACAAGTCGACATAATCTGTGCCCAAGCGGCGAAGCGAACCCTCTACGGACCCCTTGATATGAGCCGGACTGCTGTCCAGGCCGAGCACCTCGCCGTTTGGACCGAACTTCATGGCGAATTTCGTCGCGATGATCACATCCTGGCGGCGCTTCCCTTTGATCGCTCGGCCGAGAAGTTCTTCATTCTTGAACGGTCCATACATCTCGGCGGTATCCCAGAAATTCACTCCGATCTCGAGCGCGTGATGCAGCACGCCAATGGATTCGTGGTCGTCAGCAGAGCCATAGGCCCAGGACATGCCCATGCAGCCCAGACCAATGGCCGAAACTTCCAGACCCTGCCGGCCAAGCTTACGTTTCTCCATAAGTGCTCCTCGTACATCGGCTAAAACAGAACGGCGTCAGAATTCTTTCTCATGCAGATCCAGGCTTAGAATCTTTTTGGCATCATCAGCATCCTCAGACCTGACGATTAGCTCGATTTTCCGGAAGAACGGAAAACTGTAGATCTCCGACACGCCGTCGGTTCGGAACATCGATTCGATCCCCGCCGCTTCCAACGCCATTTTAGCGAGATCCGCATCAAGCTTGTTGTTGTATGTGCCCACGACCACGAGTTCTGCGTCGGTTTGCAAACTCTGCTGCCGCTGAATGGGCAGCCGATACACCAATGGTGCGTCGCATTCACTGCAACGTATGAATCCGGCGCGGTATTCCGCTTTGCAGCGAGGACAAAACATGTTCACCTATGATTCTACCTCTCCACCTCACGTGGGGCACAGTCACCGATCGCTGGCCGTTAGCCGGCAATCAAGATCAGAACAATCCCATAATCCGGCCATCCGGCGTAACGTCGATTTTATTGGCTGCGGGCACCTTCGGCAGGCCGGGCATTGTCATGATATCGCCGCAGATGGCGACGACGAACTCGGCGCCGGCGGAGAGGCGGACTTCGCGGATCGGAACAACGTGGTGTTTGGGGGCGCCTTTGAGATCGGGATCGGTACTGAAGCTGTATTGCGTTTTTGCGATGCAGACTGGGAATTGCCCGTAGCCCTGATCTTGCAGCTCGCGGAAGCGGTCGCGGATCTTCTGATCACCGATGATGTCATCGGCGCCATACATTTCTCGAGCAATGGTCTGCGCTTTTTTCCAAAGCGGCATGTCGTCCGGGTAAATCGGATGGAATTGTGATGGTTTGGTTTCAATCGTCTTCACGACCGCCGTCGCTAGATCTGCTGCGCCCTCGCCGCCTTTCGCCCAGTGGTCGGATGTGATGCATTCAATTTCCAACTTACTGCAGAGCGCTTTCAGCATAGCGGTCTCGGCCGTGGTGTCCGCAGTAAACCGATTCACACACACCACAACAGGCACACCGAATTTGCGCACATTCTCGATATGGCGACCAAGATTGGCAAAGCCCTTTTCCAAAGCGGCCACGTTCTCTTGCTTCAGCGCATCCTTAGGCACACCGCCGTGCATCTTGAGCGCGCGGACGGTTGCAACAACCACAGCGCAGTCCGGCTTCAGGCCGGCCTTGCGGCACTTGATGTCCATGAACTTTTCAGCGCCGAGATCCGCGCCGAATCCGGCTTCAGTGACGACGTAGTCCGCCAGCTTCAGCGCCGACTTCGTCGCAACCACGGAGTTACAACCGTGCGCGATGTTTGCAAACGGCCCGCCGTGGATGAATGCTGGGTTGTTTTCGATCGTCTGAACGAGATTTGGAGCGAATGCATCTTTGAGTAAGGCAGTCATTGCGCCGGCGGCTTCGAAATCTGAGGCGCGGATGTACTTCCGTTCGCGGGTTTGGCCCACAATGATGTTACCAAGGCGCCGCTTGAGATCGTCCAGACTGTCCGCCAGACAAAATACGGCCATAATTTCCGATGCGGCGGTGATGTCGAATCCATCCTCTCGCGGGAAACCGTTGCCAACGCCTCCGAGCGAAATCGCTATCTCACGCAGCGCACGATCATTCATGTCCACGGTGCGGCGCCAGGAGATCCGGCGGGCATCGAGACCGAGCGAATTGCCCCAATAAATGTGGTTGTCCACAAGCGAGGCCAGCAGGTTGTGCGCAACCGCGATGGCATGGAAGTCACCGGTGAAATGCAAATTGATGTCTTCCATCGGCAAAACCTGCGAATAGCCGCCGCCGGCCGCCCCGCCCTTCACACCAAAGCATGGGCCCAGGCTCGGTTCGCGCAAGCAGATGATCGTCTGCTTTCCAATACGGTTTAATGCGTCGCCAAGCCCCACGGTCGTTGTAGTTTTACCCTCGCCGGCGGCGGTTGGTGTCATAGCGGTAACCAGGATCAATTTGGCATCGGGGCGCGGTTTGAGCGTGTTCAGGTACTCTAAAGAGATCTTCGCTTTGAAATGTCCATATAACAGAAGATCGCTCAGCCGGTGCATCCCCAGCTTACGATGGGCCACCTGCGCGATGGGCAGCATGTGGGCTTCTTGCGCGATCTCGATATCGGATTTTGGATTCTTGTGTTGGTCGTGCACGGCGTTCAAGAATATCAAACTAGTGAGCCAATACCTCTGACTTCGGAACCTCGGCGCCTGTGTGCGGCTTCATCACCCACCGCAACGAAAGCATCGCGATGGCCGAGATCAGAGCAGGAATCGCGGCCGTATAGAAGATCTCCCGCGGCATCCATTTCGCGCCGACAAGTAGGCCCGCAATGTAGGGTCCGACGATGCCGCCAATACGTCCAATGCCCAATCCTGAGCCGACGCCAGTCGATCGAAGGTCGGTGGGATAATACGATGCGGCAAGCGCATTGACCGCCCCCTGTCCGCCCACAACGCAGAACCCTGCAACGAACACAACGGCGAACAAAAGCGCGAGAGCGAACCCCGGTTGCCCGATCAATAAAATGCTGACGGACGCGGTGAAGAATGCCGTGGCGAGCACCGGAATGAAGCCCAGCCGGCTGATAAACCAGGAGAATGCCAACGTGCCGATCACTCCACCAACTTGCAGCGTCGTACCAACCAACTGGGGAACGCGCCCCGTGAATGACTGGCTGACGATGGTGGGCAACCAGCTCGCCATGAAATACAGGTTGAGCAGGTTCATGAAATTGATGATCCAGAGTAGCGTGGTTCCTACGGCCCGGCCGTCCGAGAACAAATGCAGGATCGGAACGCCTTTGGCCTTTTCTTCGTGCACTACGAAATTCGTGCTCGCATCAACCCGTGCAGTCTTGTCGATACGGTTGACCCATTTCGCGATTTTCGCGGCTGCATTGCCGCGCAGCACCAGAAACTGAAGCGACTCGGGAAGCCCGAAGAACATCAGGATTCCGATCACGAGCGGTATAGCGCCCCCCACGTAGAACACCGAGCGCCATCCGAAATTCGGAACCATCCACGCCGAAAGCAGACCGCCGATCACGCCACCAAGGTTGAACCCATTCGTAACAACCAGCACCATCAGCACGCGCAAGCGCCGCGGCGTATATTCGCCGACCAGCGCGACAGCATTCGGCATAATGCCGCCGAGACCAACGCCGGCAACAAAGCGCAGCAGGCGCAATTCGCCAAGCGTCTGCGCGCGTGCCGTCATCAGGGTCACAAACGCGAAGAAGAAGGTTGCGATCACAAGCACAGGACGGCGCCCGATCCTGTCAGCGATCGTGCTGAAGACGATGGAACCGACAAGAATGCCGAACAAAGCCGCGCTGAGCACCACGCCCATTTGGGCCGGCGCGAGAGACCAATCTTTGATGATGGCGGGAGCGAGATAGCCGAGCGCCTGAACATCAAAGCCATCCATAATCAGGCATAGGCCGCAAAGAATGAAGATGCCGACCTGAAACCCGCTGATCTTATTGCTGTCGAGAACGTGTGAAATCTCGACGGTTTGAGACTTGGACATTACGGTTGAACCGCCGGCCCCGCTAATTCCGAGCGGACCAAACGGGCCCCTTCAACCATTGCCTTCATTTTGCCGAAAGCGATATCGCGCGGAAGGTACTTCATACCGCAATCCGGCGCCACGATCAGCCTTTCGGCACCCACGTATGGGAGCGCGCGCCGTATGCGCGATGCGACCATTTCCGGGGTTTCGACTTCAAGTTTGGAGAGGTCGAGGACCCCCAAAATGATTTGCTTGCCCGGAATTTTCGTTAGGACCGAACAGTCCAGCGACGACTGCGCGGTCTCAATCGAGATCTGCTGAATCCGGGAATCGGCGGAACGAATATCCCGACGGCCGATCATGAATAATGGCCGCGTAGCCGAAACACAGATGCACGGCCGTGGTCCCGCTAATCCCGTCCAGCGCGCGGTTCAACGCGGCAAGGCCATAGCGCCGCGCATTTGCCGGCCGAGCTTGCATGTATGGTTCGTCGATTTGAACGATGTCCGCGCCGGCTGCAAAGAGATCCTTGATTTCTTCGTTCACTGCAGCGGCGTAGTCCATGACAAGTTCTTCTTCGCTGTTGTAGAACTCGTTCTGAGCTTGTTGCGACATCGTATACGGACCCGGGACCGTGGCCTTGATCATTCGATCGGTGTTGGCGCGCAGGAATTCGATATCGCGAACTTCGATGGGATATTTCCGGCGAATCTTGCCCATGACCCGCGGCACAGGATTGGGATGGCCGCTGCGATCGAGCGCTGTACCGGGGTTCTCGATGTCCACGCCCTCGAGCGCGGTGGCGAATCGATTCGAATAACTTTCGCGTCGAATCTCGCCGTCGGTACCGGCGCGCTCTTGATCGCGGATCGCGCGGATCGTCGCATCATCTTGCGCTTCTTCGAGAAACTCGGGTGCAACCCGCCACAGTTCTTTCGCGCGAGTGCGCGGCGGAAGTCGGCCGGCAAGTTTCTTCCGATCGATCAGCCAGTCCGGCTGCGGATACGAACCCACTAATGATGTCCGCAATAACATGAGTTTCTCTTCTGAAAGACCGGAAGGCGGGCTAAAGCCACGCGACTACATATTTGTGGCTGGTTTCTTCACTACCTCGGTTGCGTGATGGTATCGATGACCACGGGCTCGCCACGCTTCACGATCTCGATGCCCCGCTTGAAGGCCGCGGCGATATCTTTCGGATCGGTGATCGGGCCGATGCCGGTCAGGCCGTAGGTCTCGGCCATCTTGGCGTAATTGATATTGGGTTCGATCAATCGTGTGCCGATATGCGCGCGGTCCACACCGCGATTCCGCTGCGCGGCCATCCGTTGCACGAACATTACCTCCGCATGGTAGCCGCGGTTGTTATGCATGACGGTCAGCAAAG
>QHXA01000070.1:0-4423 GCA_003222755.1 Acidobacteriota bacterium | reverse complement strand
ACGCCGGGCGCGTAGTTCATATCGCCATCGGTTTGAATGTTGATGGACAGCCGTCCATATTTCCGGTTTGCAAGCGCAGCACCCACGGCAGCCGGCGCGTTGTAGCCGATGCCGCCGCCACCCTGGCCTCCGATGTAGTGGTAGTGCTTATTCATGTTCCACAAGCGGCCTGGCCAACCGCCAATGAAACCTTGCCATCCAACGAGGGACCAATCTTCATTCTTGATCAGAGGCCATAGTTCAGCCGCCAGTCGCGCAAGACTGATTGGACTCGAATCCCAACCGTAACGAGCTTCTTCAATCGCCTGCTCGCGCTGTTTCGCGTGCGCTTCGCCAATTCGCTTTCCGCGCTCTTCGAATACGCGCTTGCGATCGCCGGTAATCTGACGCTTCACTTCTTCGATGAGCGACGGCAGAGTTGCTTCCGCGTCGCCGGAAATCGCGAGATCAGCCTGTGACAGAGGTTGGAAATCCCGGATGTTGCTCTTGATGAAAAGATCGAGCGAACTGATGCTGATGCTCTTTGCATTCGCCGGCGCCGCGCCGCCTCCCTGAACTTCGAGGTCCAGGACGAGATCGACCGGATACGCTTGGTAGCCATTGCCGGCCAGCGGATGACGCGATGGGATGTGCATCCGCTCGCCGTTTCCATTCACCGGACACTGCAGCAATTCGGCAAGCTCGGTAACCAGCCTCATGCCTTCGGGCGTGCGCGCGGCGCGCTGACAGTTGATGCGGATGCGCGGCGCTTGCGCGGCGACAAGCATCTTCGCGGCTTCTCGAACTGCAGCCATGTTGCCTTGCGGCGGCGAAGGCATTGTCAGTTTAGGAATCCGCGGCCGCGGTCCGGCGGGCATGCCATTCTCCTGCATTTCGGAGTCAATCACGATGGCGACAGGTCCCATTGGCGGCGTCATCATCATCCGGTACGCGCGGATTGAGGAATTCGCCATCGCGGCAAGCGATGCTGGATTGTCGTCCCACTTCGTGAAATCGCGAACCATCGCTCCCATATCCTGCGCGCTGTGATACCAGTTCACGCCCGGAGGACGAGCGCCGGCATCCATGTGATTTCCGATCACGAGGAAGATCGGCACGCGATCCGCATAGGCGTTGTATATCGCCATCGATCCGTGCTGCGTGCCAACGGTTCCGTGTAGCAGCGCCATGATGGGCTTGCCTTCAATTTTGGCGTAGCCGTGAGCCATCGCCACGGCAGACTCTTCGTGGCAGCACGTCAGCAGTTCGGGCTTTGTGTTCCCGCCATAATTAATGATGGATTCATGAAGGCCTTGGAAGCTCGAACCGGGATTAGTCGTGATGTACTCGAAGTTGAGACTCTTGATCACGTCCATCATGAAGTCCGATCCGGGATTCTCAACGATGCGCTCGACTCGACCGCGCGGAGGCCCCGTCTCGGCAGCCAGCTGCGCTGCGTTCGGAACAACGGCAGCTGGGCGCGTCTGTGTAGCTTCTTGTGCCTGCGCTTGCGCAGCCGGTTTCGCAACGAGTGCTGCCGCGCCGGCTGCTGCGCCTTTCAGAAAACCGCGACGATTCACGGAACCTTTCTTCATGGATCAGCCTCCTGGGCGCTCATAGAGCGCCTACAGTTCTACTTTTCATTGATGATCTGTTGAAGCAGCGGGATGTCTTTCGCCTCAGGCGGCTTCCTGAATGTTTTGATGTACGCGAATAGATCCGCGCCGTCCTGATCGGAAATGACTTTCGCGCTGTACAGCGGCATCTGATTCGTGCGCGGACTACGGATGTAATTGACGAAGCCGTTTGCGTTCAAAGCTGTCGTCGCCAAACGCGCGCCGTTGCCGGTTTGCCCTGTATAGCCGTGACACTCCCAACAGCCGTACTTCGCGTAATACGTTTCGCCGCGCTTCGCGTCGCCTGCCGGAAGATTGAGATTCGGAGCCGGCGCGGGCGCCGCTTGTTCACCGGCACCACCACCGCGCTGCCCGCGGCCTTGACCGAAAGCAAGGCTCGCGGCGAGTGCAATTGAAAGAATGGTAATTGCTGTTTTCATGGCTTGTATGGTCTCGAAGCTGCCTTGACAATTTCATTCAACGCCGGAATGTTCTGCAGCGGCGGGGCGTTGCTTTTGAACGTCCGGATGTAGGCGTAAATGTCTTTTGCTTGCTTGTCGCTCAAACTGTTTTCGGGAAAGTTCGGCATGCTGGTCGAGGGGGTTGCCGGCGCCACGTTTGCGCGAGCGCGGAGGAATCGGATGAAATTCTCCTCGTTCGCAAGATTCGAGCTCCAGTTTCCAACGAACGCTCGGCCCGTTTCGCCGTTGAACCCGTGGCAGCCATAACAGCCGTGGTTGTAATACAGCGCCTTACCGTTGACGGCGTTGCCGGTAACCGGACTGGTCGGCGGGTTGGGATTTCGAGCCGGAGTGGCGGTGCCGCGACCTTGGGCGGCAACGACGATCGGCAAGAACAGAATGCCAATAAACAGCAGTGTCGTACTCTTCACATTCATTCTCCTTTAGGGCGCGGGCATAAAAGCGCGCGGCTACAATTACCGCGGTTGCGTGATCACGTCGATCAAATAGGGATTGCCCTTTTTGACCGATTCGACCCCACGCTTCAAGGCTGCCGCCAACAGCTTCGGATCTGAAATTGGTCCATCACTGGCCATGCCGTAGCCGGCCGCCATTTTTGCGTAATCGATATACGGATCGCGCAGGCTGGTGCCGATATGACCCCGGTCGGTGCCGCGTCCGCGGACGCCACACATATACTCCACGAACATTAGTTCCTGATGCCAGGCGCGGTTATTGTGCATAACCGTCAGCATTGGAAGCTTGTGGTGCACGGCTGTCCACAAAACACCGGGAGCGTAGTTCAGATCTCCATCTGTTTGAACATTAATCACAATGCGGCCGCGGCTCTTTGCCGCCAGCGCCGCTCCGACAGACGCAGGCGCGCCATAGCCCATGCCCCCTGCGCCCTGGCCGCCGAGATAGCTGTAGGGCTTGTTATGATCCCATAGCTGAGCGTTATGACCGCCCGAGAACCCACTCGGCGAGGACAAGCACCAATCTTCATTCATGATCAGCGGCCACAGTTCCGAGTAAATGCGCGCAGTGCTGACCGGGCTTGCATCCCAACCGGATCGCTTTGCCTCGACGGCTTGCATGATCGCCTCGACACGAGCTTTTTGATTTGCCTCCGTGTGCTTTGCGGTGCGGTCTTGAATCGCTCTTCGCTTGTCCGCCGTGAGCTGCCGCTTCACTTCTTCAATGATCGCCGGCAGGCTGGCTTCAGCGTCGGCCGTGAGTGCGAGCGCTGGGCCGGCAGCAGCACCACCGCGACCACCGCGGGCCCCGCCTCCACCTCGGGCACCGGAACCTGGAGCGATGCCGCCAAAGCCGATGTTGGTGACGTCGCGACTGAGCAGCGTCGCAAGGCCTGGACTGGTGATGGAAGCTTGAGCACCTGCGGTTTCCAAACCCAGCGTGTAATCGTACGTCGTGCTGAAGCCGGGACCGCATAGCGGATGACGTTGTGGAAAGCTCATCGTGCCATTGGTCGCGCTTGTGCTGGTGCATGCGCCCACGAGTTCCGCAAGTTCCACCGCATTCTTCACGCCTTGCGGCGTTCGCAACCGGCCAACGGCGATCCTGGGGTTTTGCGCATCCAGTAGCCCTTTCGCAATATCTTTCGCCTGAGCGGACTCGATGCCGGTGATTCGCGGGGCCTGGTAAGCCGGCACTTTCGCCGCCTTTGCTTCTTCCTTTTGAAGTTCGATGTCCAGCACAACAAGCGTCGGTCCACATGGCGGCGTGATGGCTTCGTTGTAGGCGCGTTGAATGGCGATCAGGGAGTCATCAAGTGTTTTCGGTTGCGCGTCCCACTTCGTGTAGCTGCGGACCATGCCTGCCATGTCGTGCGCGGTGTGCGCGGCAATGAACCCTTCGTCCCGGCCCGCCAGAAGAAGAACGGGGGTTCGATCGTAATATGCCTGATAAATCGACATGGCCGCGTGCTGAACTCCGATGGTGCCGTGCAGCAAAGCGCACATCGGTTTGCCTTCGGCCTTGCCATAGCCGTGAGCCATAGTCACCGCGGATTCTTCGTGGAGCGCGGTAATGAACTCCGGCATCTTGTTTGGAGGATTGCCGTAGTTGATGAGCGATTCCTGCAAACCTTCGAAACTCGACCCGGGATTTGCGGCTACGTACTCGACTCCGAGATCACGCAAAACCTGGGTCATCAGATCCGATCCGGGACGCGTGATCGCGCGCGCCGTTGCCGGGGGCTGAACATTTCCGGCGTCACGGGTGACCTGTTCGGGCGTTGGTGGCGGCGCGCCGCCTGGCGCTGCCGCAGTGCCACGTTGACCGCCTCCGCCGCGTTGAGCTTCGGACGTTTCAACGTTTGTTACCAGCGCCGCGGCGCCTGCAGCC
>QHXA01000831.1 GCA_003222755.1 Acidobacteriota bacterium | reverse complement strand
TATCATTCTTTCGAATCCGGCTCCCGGACAGCTTGGCACTCTGGGCCAGCGCTGGATTGAAGGGCCATCGCACATTGGCTTCGACGTGGATCTGGTCAAACGTGTGCGAATCGCTGAACGGAAGGAGTTCGAGGTCCGCATCGATGCGATCAATGTGTTGAATACTCCCCGATGGCAGGATCCCAACACGAATATCAATTCGCCAAGTTTCGGACGGCTGACTGCAGCCGATCCGACGGGATCATTTCAGCAGGCGGATGTCACCACAGGCGGGCGTAGGTTCACGATTACGGCTCGAGTGAATTTTTAGGGACGCTGTGTGGAGTTTGGACATTTGGCACCGCGGAGCGGTGCTGGGAAATTAGCCAGGGGTACGCGTTTTTTGCGTACCCCTGGCATACTTCGACACTCTGGAATCCGCACCCTGAAAGGGTGTCGCGGACTCCTCGCACCGCTCCGCGGTGCCGAAGCCTTCAACACTCCGGTTTTGCTCATTTATCGCGCCAGCAAACTCCAGGGGCGGTCATAACAAGTCAGTGAAGTTAATTCTCTCACGGCGTTGGATCGTCAAAATGCCCGCCGAAGACGTCCGTGTTGCCAAAGGTAGCGGGGCACGCGATATTCGGTGCAGGTTTTGGCAGCGGATTAGCGGTGAGCAATGACTGCCGATACGCATCAACGGCGGGGCAGTCGGCGGCAAGGCGTACATCGTTCCATACGGCGACGGTGAAATCGTTCGTTGCCAAAATGTTGTTGTAGTCGCCGAGGAATTCTGCCGCCAGGCTGTTCGTGCTCGACCCTCGCGCATCGCCAATCGCGCCGCGGTGCAAATCAGTCCACGCTCCAATCGAGCTAAAGTTGGCATGGCGCACGACCCCTTGCATCCGTCGCGGATTGGCCGTCGTTGTCTGGTAGGGTTGTAAGAAGTTGTTGTACACGATGTAGACATCTTGGCCGTTAGGTGAGATGGCGATGACGGGGAAGTTGGGGCGATCACCCGAAAGGGATGCCGATACCGCGTTCGACCAAGTGTCGCCTCCATCCGCGGACGACATGACGAGCGCCTTTTCATTCGGCCCAGGATTGGTCGTCGTCGGGGTTGGGCCGTTACACCAGGTCACAACGATGCGATTCGTTGCGCCTGAGCCCGTCGGCGCGCCATTGGCAACATCGAGGCTGGGGAACGTTCCGGTACGCGCGCCGAGGACGCCGTCAAACGTGGGTCCTGCAACGGGATCAAAGCGGCCGCAATTCTCAAACGTCGCAATCGGACGCGGGCGCTCGAAGGTCAAGCCGCCATTAAACGAGCGGGTCAGGAAAATAATATTCTGCCGCGTCGCCGGATCAGCGCCTTGCCAGAACACGTACAGCGTGCCGTGACTGTCCGTGCGCACACCGCAGTCCTGGCGGCCCAAGCCCTGGGTATTGTTTGTCGCTCCGGAGAGCTGCTTCTCCTGCCAGGTTTCCCCGCCATCGGTTGAGCGCGCAACCTTGATTGGCTCCGGCGCAGCATTTGGACTCTTCTCCTGGCCGCGGAAGGCCGCGAAGCAGACATACACGTTGCCGAAGAAGGGGCTGGATGCCGCATTGTCCGCCCAGATTTGCTCGTGATCCGAGTACAACGCCGCGTTCTGCCGGCTCACAATTACCGGCGGCTTCCAGGCATTCTTGACTCCTGCCGCTGCTGCCGCTACGTCGTCCGTCCGCGAGACGGCAATCGCCTCGAAGCCCTTGAAAGTGAATTCTTCCCGGTCTGTACTGAAGTTCGAAGTGAGATTGGCGTAATAGAGGCGCACTCCATTGGACCAGGAGAATCCAGTCGGGCCTGGCTTGGGCCCAAACGCCAGCGATGGGTCACCGTCGGAAACAAGTCCAGTTTCGTAGTACCAGGGCAGCGTGCCAATGGGACCAACCGTCGGCTGGCAGGGTGGATCATTGCCTGGCGCGCCCGTGCAGCTGCGCGCTGTCCAGCCTGTATATGTGGGCTGTGTCCAGTTCGCACCCCCATTAAACGAGAAATATACGCCGGGAAAGCCCGACTCCTTGTGTAAACGGGCAAGAAGTATCACTACCCGCATTGCAGGCTTCGAGGTCAATCTCATCATTCACGCCAGCAGCGACGATGCTGGGGTTAATGGGATTGATCGCCAGACCGGGTTCGTTCTGTTTGTTGCGCGGGAAAGGTGAGGTTGGACTGCCTACAGTGACGAGTGCCTCAATATTGGCGGCAATCACCGAGACAGCCGACAACAGAGCAATGATTACCGCGCATCGTAGGAACATACCGAGAAACCGTGAAGACTTCATAAGTGATTCCTCCTCTGGGAAATTCAGAACTCCTGATCTCGCCACGGAATTCGTATCGAACCGTGAAATCAGAATGAACCCGCGAAGTCCCTCCGAAGCTGAGGAGGGGTGGCTGCCCCCATCAAGAAAATGCCGCGAAGCCACCTTAAACCGGCAACGCCGCCTCACTGAAAGGAAGATACGCTTCACAACACCTCCATGTGTCAAACAACGCGTATTCTGCACAGTACTA
>QHXA01000847.1:1968-3749 GCA_003222755.1 Acidobacteriota bacterium | reverse complement strand
GAATTCGGCAATAGTAATCCGCGTTCTGGAGATTACCGGATGCTTTGTCCTGAAGGTATTGCGCTAAAGCGGCGTCGGTCGGACGATCGTTAATCACGTTGTCTTTGTTGCAATCGCCGCCGGTGGTGAGATTGTACGGACGGCTAGAACTCCAATTAATCTGCGTGGTCATGTTGACTGCCCACGGCAGGCGAAAATTGGCGCCGGTGAAAAAGCGATGGCGCGTGTCGTTGCCGGAGCGACCCCATTCGGAACGCATGTCATAGCTGTTGACAGGGGTGGATTGCCAACCATCTGTATCGCTTTTTAGGGATCGCAACGTGTAGTTGCCGAAAACCCGAAGATTCCATTTGTTCCGAAGTTGTTCACGGAAGCCAAGTGTGTAATTGTTCGACTTCGAAAAACCGGTCGATTCCAGTTGATACACGACACCCTTGGTGGAATCCGGAATCAAGCCTGAATCGGGTAATGGGGCATTGCTATTGCGGCTGCGATACAAGTGGATACCGCGTGGGGAGCGCCTTCTCGAGCGAAAGCGATGCATTTTCCGTATATGGCGTTACGAGATTCGACGCGCGTGTACGGACAGTGGGAGGAGGCGTTGGAAGCACAGTCCCGAAGCCATTCAACAGCGGATTGCATGATGCGGTAGTTTCACAGCCTGGCTGGTAGGATGGATAGGCAACGATGACTTGCTGCTGACGTGTCCCATCCAATCGGAACAGATTCTCGACAATAAACAAGTCCAACCTTTGGTGGAAAATGCCGGCGCCGCCGCGTAGGGCGAGTGTTTTCGTGAGTTCGTATGCAAAGCCAATTCGTGGATCGAAGTTATTGTAATCACTGATATTCGTCTGAGCCTCATAGCGAGCGCCCCACGACAAATTGAATTTCTTCGCCACCTTCCAGTCACTTTGAATGAAGCTCGCTAGCTCGAGCTGATTGTCATCGAGCAGAGGGTTTCCTGACGTCCTTGTGAATTGCAGCGGCCGATTCGCAATATAGTCGGCAAGACTGGAGAACGTATAGGTGCCCAAAAAGTTGTTCTGCTGGGTCGAGTGGTTCATCCGATTCAAGGCCTGGAACCCGGTTTTCACGGTCCATTTTTTGCCGGAATACATAAGCAGATTGGCGAATTCGGCAGTCCGGTTATTGCTCAGACTATTGTTCTGGCCACCACCACTATTAAAGGAATCCAGCACGTTCAGGGCTTGGCCGATGACGCGCGGGTTAGTCTGGGAATAGTCCTTGCGGTATTCAAATCGGGTTTCATGGACGATGGACTTGGTGAGAATGGCAGTCTCGCGCATCTGGAATTCGGAGTTGCGCGAGAGGCTGTCCGCAGCGCGATCCTGCAGAGTGAACTGGCCAGGGCCCTGATTGAGTCTCTGCTGATGCTGATTCTGATAGTTCACAAACAGGGTATTGTTCTTGTTGATCGCGAACTGGCTGCGCGCGTTCACATTCCTGTTTTGGTTCGGCGAGATCGAGGGGGCTGAATAGAACTGACTCACCCCATCGGTTCCTGGAAGCGTGGCGCGAATCGTATTCGTATTTTCGTTAAAGAACCGGCGAACGTTTAAATTCAGTGAAAGCTTATTCCGGATAATCGGACCACTGAAATTCGATTGGAAATTCCGAGTTTGCGAGGGAGGTCTTTTAGCGATGCTCCCATCCTTCGTCGTGAGGAAAGGATCACGGGCATTCAGGGATTCATCCCTAAATTCGAAATTCATGTTGCCGTGAAAATCGCCAGTACCGGCCTTCGTAATGATTTCCGT
>QHXA01000847.1:0-1861 GCA_003222755.1 Acidobacteriota bacterium | reverse complement strand
GTGGCGCCACCGCCCGCTCCGCCACGCGCTCCGGCGATTTGCGACAGGTAACTGGCGAGTTCGTCTTCATCATCGGGCAATGCATCAATGAAGTCCTGTTTCAAGACCGTGGTCTGAAGACTCGAATCGGAATCGATGCTGATCTCATTCCGCGTCTCCGTGACTTCGACGTTCTGCGTGATTATGGCCAGTTGCATCGTGACGGAGAGCGGGCCCATATCCGGCGTGACTTTCACCATTTCGGTGTACGTATTGAAGTCGGGCGCAGCAACCTCGAGTTTGTAGTCGCCAGGATTGGCGGGTAGCTCGAAATCGCCTGTATCGTTCGTGATTCCTTCCTTGACAACGTTCTCGCCCTCATAGAGCTTCACTTGGACGCCGGGCATCACCGACCCCGTACTATCCATAACGCGTCCTTTGACCTTTGCGGTTTGTGCAAACGTCGCCGAGGCAAGCAGCAACGTGAGAATTAATGAGAGCAGATTGCGGATCCGCATTAAGTAATCCCCCTAAGATAATGACTGACTAAATTGCTGAACTAATTAGGCCGTTGCTCGCGTTCCGTGCTCGGCTTGTGGTCGTTCTTACCGGCATCCCGGTTGCGATTCCGCCGGCGCTCGTCCATCTTGCGGCGGAATTCATCGTACTTCACGCGTTGTTCGTCATTGAGAACAGCGCGGATTTTCGCGCGAGATTGTTCCTGGATCGCTTCGAATCTCGGTTGGGTTTCTTTGCGAAGTTCTTGAAATTCGCGACGGGTCTCTTCACCAATCTTGTGCACCTGCTCGCGCTGCTTCGGATCGAGGCCTAAGTAATCATAGAATTTGTTGATGTCTCGCTGAGCGCGCTGGGCGCGGCCGGCGGGATTAGAAGCATCGGGTGAGCCGGTCACGCGTGTCGTATAGAAATTAGCGATCAATATGCCGCTTGCGATGCCCGTAAAGAAAATAGCGAAGACCAAAAGCTTCGCCTTGATCGAGCGCGCAACCATTATTGTTCCTCCGGTGCGATCAACTGTTGAAGCACGTCTTGGCTCGGCACATCCGTGTCGTTATAAAGGAAACTCTCCGCGGGACTTTGTTCGGGCGCCAGGAACGATTCGACCATTCCGCTCTGCGGCATTTGAGGAACAAACATCTCAGCGGCGACAAAACACAAAATAAGCATCAAAGCGATGGCAAGCACAGGCCGAGTGGAACTGGGGATGATGTCCCAAAATCCAAGATCCTGAATTCTAGCCGCATCCAAGCGTTCGTTGACGCGCGCAATCACACGCTGAGTAAAGAAGGCATCGGGCTCGAAAACTCTCTTGCGTTCTGCATTGAAAAAGTCTTTTAAGTTCATTTGCTATGTTCCTCGGTTCCACCCAGCATGCTCTGGAGCTTCTTGCGGGCCCTGAAGAGCCGGACCTTCACGTTCGTTTGCGTGAGACCCATAGTTTTAGCGATTTCCTCAACCGACATTTCCTCAACTTCTTTTAGCACCAGCGGGATTCTCAACTTCGGATCCAGCCGCTGAAGCGCCAGCCACGCTTTGCCCAACGAATCCGGCTCGCGGGGAGCGACGGTTTGTTCTCCGACCATTTCGGGCCCGTAGGTCTCCATGGCTTCCTTTCGCCGCCGTGTCTTGCGCAACTCGTCATAACACGTGTTTACCGTGACTCGCGCCAACCACCCCGGAAAATTTTCGTCTGGCCGAACTTGGCCGATTCGAGCAAATAATTTCAGAAAAACGTCCTGCGCAATGTCTTCAACATCCTCTCGAGTCCTAAAAAACCGGCTGATGAGCCGGAATACCATCGCGGAAAACTGATTCACGATGGCCTCGTGAGCTGACCGGTCGCCTGACTGAGCGCGAACAA
>QHXA01000069.1 GCA_003222755.1 Acidobacteriota bacterium | reverse complement strand
TCTGGTAGACGCCGCGGCCGGACAGCTTCTGTCCTCCGGAAGGAGACGTGATGACGGATTTCGGTCCCCACTGGAAAGTCAGCGCGGCGACTTTCGGGTCGTTCGAGATGTGCCCGTAGTCGTTGTACGTCATGTAATATCGGTCCACCACTTTCATGCGTCTCAACCACTTGGTGTTATAAATTCCTTCGAAGCCGGGGACGATCAGCCGCACTGGGAAACCATTCTGAGGACGCAGCGGCTCGCCATTTTGGCCATATGCCACCAAACAGTCGTCCATTGCCTTCGCCAGCGGAAAGCTCCCCGCTCCTTTGACCTCCTCCGACCCTTCGGAAACGACCCAGGATGCTCCCTTTTGCACGCCGACCTCTTTGAGCAACACAGACAAGAGCACTCCGGTCCATTCGCTGCAACTGGTCAAGCCCGTCGTTTGCTGAACTGTCTTATGTTCGGGCCTCGCACGGTTTCCCAGGCACTCAAGAAAATGAATGCGGGAGACGGAAGGAAAGCGCTTCAACTCTTCGAGTGTGAACTCCAGCGGACGGTCCACCATGCCGTGAAGTAAAAAGCGATACTCGCGAGGATCGATGTCCGGGACAATAGCGCCACGGTGGGTGCCCACAAAGTGGAGCGCGGATGGCGTGATGATCCCTACAGAATCCTGAAGCGGAGTCAGTACGTGAAACGTAAGGCCGAACTCATCGGGCGAAGGTCTCTCGTTCACGGCCACGCGTACCGAGGTCACGTAATGGGAGCGCTCACCATATGCGACCTCATCCTTCAGAGAGCGCTTTACGGGTGCCGGTGTCTGACCGCTTGCGGACTGTATCGCACCGACGGCAGCCGCCGCGGCGCCACCCTTTAGAAATTTTCTTCGACTAGCTTTTTTTGAGTCCATCGATTTCTCCTTCGCAGCTATGTGCTACTTCCTACTCGGATGCGCCTTCTGGAATTTCGGAGTGCACGAAATGTATGCGTTCTCTGCGGTCCCAGTCAAGTGTTGCATGTCCGATCTGTTTCGAAAATACGTTGAGCGAATTTATGGAATCGTGTACTTATTTGCCTGCTTCGATGTTCTTTTTCTGCGTGTGCCACGCGGGATCCTTGCATAGGACACAATTTGCACCTTTGAACATCTTCGCGGCTTCGGTGTTGCCGCGCGTTTGCCATTCCAGCCACTTTACGGTAATGGCGCCCAACTCGCCGCCGTTTGCGGCGCCGAAGGTGCCGATATGTTCGAGTTCGTCTCGCCAGCGCCACCGCCACGTCCTGGGCTTTGCGGCGTTGAAATCTGCAAGGAGTGAGCCTCGCTTATGTTAGCGGCAACTGAAATACCTCTGCCTTATCTTCATCCGGAAAGATCTCGACCGAGAGTTCGGGGTCGTGTTTCGGCAGTTCCTTCCATGCGCGGCTGAGATCGTGCTTTTGTTTATCAAGACTAGCCCGCGAAGATTTCCTGAGCACTACACGGGCAGAATTCAAACTTTGCGCAGCCTCTAAGATCAGGCGGTACGGATCCTTTCCAGGGATAGCGATCAACGACAACGGCTTCCCCAACTTTTCAGCAATGTGCACGGCCTTGCTGAAAACTCGGATCGCGCGGAAATCCATAACACGCTCGGCGTCTTGTTTGGTTTTCTCAATGTCTTGGTCCACGTTGGAGTTCACCAACAGCACGATTGTATCCGATCGTGTGGGATCGCTCTTTTCCAAAACGGTCTGCAAATGCTGCACATTGTCCGGATCGCAAGCTGCCACGAGAGTATTCCCGGACCGAACCGATAACGATCTCGGCGAAAGATGGTCCTTCACCTTGAAGCGAAATCGCTCTTCTTCAGTTTCCTGCATTTGTTCCCACGTCCGTTTTTTCGATTTGCGCTCTTTAGGTTTGTAGCGCCGTTCGCAAACCGTGAATAAAACGAAGAGAACAAAGGTGAAAGAAATCCCCGAAATAGTCGCAAGTCTCTTCGTTAAGACGTTGATGCAGGCAAGCAGGAAGAGGAGGGTTGTGATCAGCAATAAACCAACCGGCACCTCGACCGATTTCACCCGAAAGTTGAATGGAACTCGCCATCGCGGAGCGTGAGGGTGTGTAAAACGCAGGATGACCACACCAAGGGCTTTCATGGCAAAGCTCCAAACCACGCCAAATGCGTAGACTTCGCCCAAAAGATACACGTTGCCGCGGCTGATCACGATCGTCATTAATTGCAGGCCCACAATGACGTTGATGATTCTGAAGGTGGTTCCATACTTCGGATGTGGATCGCGCAACCAGGCTGGAAGGACTCCATCTTCAGAGACTCGGTTTAGCACACCATTGGATCCGATAATGGCCGTGTTCACCGCCCCGGATAGGATGAGCACGCCGACGAGTACAACAAAGGCGTGAAAAGCCAGCCTCAACGCAAACGGCCCAGCGAGAAACATCGAAAGGCCGCTGATCAGGTTGTCGAAGTATTTGCTTCGATCCTGATCGGGAATGATCATGATGGCGAAAAATGAAACCAGTGAAGTGAACACCAGACTGAAAATGAAAATGACCAGCCGGGTGCGGAAAAGATTCTTGTGCTTGGGTGCCTCAATCTCTCGATAGACCTGGGCCAAGCTCTCTTCGCCGCTCATCGCAAGCAGCGCATGCCCAAGGCCGATCAGAATGGCTATGAACGTGATCGAGGGTGCAGATGTTCCTTTCAGCCAGCCTAGAGCTTCATCGCTGAAGTGTAAATTTGGGAGCGTGGGCGCCGGTATCGGCTGAGATCCCCGCATGAAGATCGTTGCGACGCACCAAATGATCAGCAAGGCAACCATCACCGCCGTTGTCTGCATGATGCGTAACGCCCTGGTGCTGGAAAACGGGATGCCAATGCGGTTGGTATGCCAAAAGTACAGCGTAACCAGAGTGGCGAAGCCGACGGCAAATACCGGGGCAGGGACTTTCAGCAGTGACAAATGAAAATACTGCCCTGATTCATTGATGAGCCCAGCCATATACAGACCTGCGCTGACGCCGCTAATCGGCCCCGTCAGTACGTAATCGAACAGGAGCGCGGAGACGGAGAATTTAGCTGCCGTGCTTCCCATCGCCTCGCGCACCACTTTGTACACGCCGCCGCGAACGAACATGCTGCAGCTTTCGATGTAGACGGCGCGCACCGCATATGAAAACAGCATGATGGCCAGCACGAACCACGGCGCCGATTGTCCGATGGCTTTTTCGGCGATGCCGCCGACGTAGTACGCCGAAGAACCAAGATCACAAAGGACGATTGCCGCCGCTCTCCAAAAGGATATGAACGAAAGCATAACCGTGGCGGGAACGACGAAGTGGATCAGTCGAGAGCCAACTGACTTTCCGCCCCTGCGTCGCTGCGGTGACATATTTCAAACAGTATGCGCAGGCGACCCCACGGATGCACGAGCGAAGTCCAGGTCTCCAGTAATGAGCCGGACCTTCACGGGACAAGCTAAACTTCACTTGAGCCGCGTTGTGCCTCGGCTGATCGGCTCCCGTCTGCCCACCACTAACTATTTTGGTTACCCGAAGACTCATATTTCCTCGTTTGCAGAATACTTCGGGCTGGACTTACGACCACCGATAAAACGATGATAGCCGTCGATCTGGCTTCCATTCATCACATCAAAGGAAAGACGCGTCATGATTGCGAGACAGCGAAAGATTCTCAGCTATGGTGTCGGCGCAGTTATGACAGCGTCGGCACTGTTCCTTCGGGGACTGCTCACGCCGTTATGGGGATTGAGCCTTCCATTTCTGACGTTTTATCCAGCCGTGATGGTGGCGTCCTGGTACGGCGGATTTGGCGCAGGTTTACTCGCCTCTTTGCTTTCCGCGTTCTCAGCACTGTATTTTTTTATTCTGCCCGCGCACCCCGGTAGTCTTCCGGCCTCAGATCTCGTTGGGTTGCTGTTCTTCACGGTGATTAACATCCTTATCGCGTATCTCAACGAAAAACTGCACCAAGCGGTGCGGCGCGCGGAGGCTCATGCAGATCTCCTGGAAAAATCCGAGGAACAGATGCGAGAAGCCGAGCGAAAAAAGGACGAATTTCTTGCGATGCTCGGACACGAATTACGTACGCCTCTTAACAACCTCGCCGGCGGTATCCATCTGTTACGGTCCAGTCCCAATGACGAGGATGTCCGGCTGCGCTCGATTGAGGTGATCGATAGACAATTTCGTCATATGACCCGAATCGTGGGCGATCTTCTGGACATTTCGAGGATAGGTCAGGGCAAATTGCAACTCGAAAATGAACGGCTTGATCTTTGTATACTTGCGCGGGAAACAATCGAAGACTTCTGCCGCACTCTAGAGAAAAACGTCACTGTTTGCATTGAAGCGCCGGAAATTCCGCTCGCTGTAAAGGGAGATCGAACCCGAATTGCGCAGATGCTGACGAATTTGCTTCAGAACTCGGCGAAATTCACGAACGCCAACGGGCGGATCACAATCCGCATTGCGCTGGACATCGAGGAGAAACAGGTGGTTGTCTCCGTCGCTGATACGGGCATAGGCATTGAGCCCGAATTGCTTCCGCGTCTTTTCAGCATCTACACACAGAGTCGTCAGACGACGTCCTCAGAAGGCGGGTTGGGGCTTGGATTGGCGATTGTGAAATCGCTGGCAGAACTGCAGGGCGGACGTGTCGAGGCTTTCAGCCAAGGAAAGGGACGGGGTGCAGAAGTGAGATTCAGGCTTCCTCTGACGGAGGTGCCCACCGCTGCACCGATTTTGCGGGAAACGATGATTGTCCCACCCAGGCAATCCGCGCAGCGTCGGACGTCCAAGTCTGCTTCATAGTTGTTTCGGCTAGACAGATCGGTTCTTTTGGAACTCAGGGTCCACTGCGATTCCGAGCAGACCCGATTCAGCCATTTGGTTTGTTTGGACGCGCCCGACCTCGCGCCGCTGGCCATTCGCAAATATCGTCACGCGACCCGGTCGTTCGGTGAAAATCATGCTGTCGTCCGGCAGGAAATCTATCCCTCAGGGAGTGTCCAGATTCTCCAGGACCGTCTGCGGTTGAAGGTCCAGCGCCGCGCTACCAGCCTCGACTGTATCCGCTCGATTACAAGCGTTCAGGCTGATGCCCACGATTATTATTAAGATGGAACTGAATAATCGATGATTCATACAAGTTGAACTCGCAATTGAAGCGCCCGTCGGAGAGGAGAATCTGATGCAACGTTCCGAACAGCCGTTGTTTAACTGCATCTACTCCCATGGATTCGCACGGATGGCGGTCGCCATGCCATCGGTCGATGCTGCGCGTCCAGAATTCAATACGGATCAGACAATAAGGCTGGCTCGACAGGCGGCAGCCGATAATGCCGTGCTTGTTGTGTTTCCGGAATTGGGGCTGTCCGGATACTCCAATGAAGACCTCTTCCTTCAAGATGCACTGCTGGATGCAGTTGAAGCGGGCCTCGTCCGGCTGCTCGAGGCAAGTCGCGAATTGCCTCTTATTTTGGTAGCGGGCGCCCCTCTTCGATCCGAAAGCCGGCTGTTCAATTGCGCGATTGCCATGTATCGCGGCAGCATTTTGGGCATTGTTCCCAAAACGTACCTTCCGAATTATCGAGAGTTTTATGAAAAACGGCAGTTCACATCGGGAGCGAAAGCTGTAGGGCGAACCATTCGTGTTCTGGGCAGTACAGTTCCATTTGGAAACGACATCCTCTTTCGCGCAACGAATTGGCCAGACTTTACATTGCATGTCGAGATTTGCGAAGACGTCTGGGTGCCGCTTCCACCAAGCACGCTCGCGGCGATGGCGGGAGCAACGATTCTGGCAAATCTCTCGGCTAGCAATTCCATTGTCGGTAAATCGGAGTACCGCCGCCTGCTCTGTTGCTCACAATCCGCCAAATGCGTTGCCGCGTATCTGTATACGGCCGCTGGTCCCGGCGAGTCGACGACAGATCTGGCATGGGATGGGCACGCAATGATTTACGAAAACGGCGAACGCCTCGCCGAATCGACGCGGTTTTCCCGCGAGCCCATTTTGACGACTGCTGATGTGGATCTCGATCGGCTTCGCCAGGAGCGAATGCGCATGACAAGCTTTAGCGATTGTGTTGCTGCCTACCGCAATCAGCTCGAGCACATCCGCCTCATACCGTTTGATCTGGAAGTTCCGAAACACAATGTGCCGCTCCGGCGTGATGTCCAACGATTTCCTTACGTCCCATCTGATCCGCTCCTTCGGGATGAACGTTGCCACGATGTTTACAACATTCAAGTACAAGGCTTGACCAAGCGCCTGGAAGCGACGGGCCTCAAGCGGGCCGTTATTGGAATTTCCGGTGGGCTGGACTCGACCCAAGCCGCACTTGTTATTGCGCGGGCTTTCGATCAGTTGAAGCTACCTCGAGAAAATGTCCTTGGAGTGACGATGCCTGGATTTGCAACGAGCGAGGCGACGTTGGCGAATGCTCGAGATCTCATGCGGTGCCTCGGGTTCTCCGCCAGAGAGATCGACATACGTCCATCAGCACAACAAATGTTTTCAGATATCGGGCATCCCTTCAGCCGTGGAGAACCCGTATATGACCTGACATTCGAGAATGTACAAGCCGGCGAACGGACTTCACATTTGTTCCGCTTGGCGAACTACATGGATGGCCTCGTGGTTGGAACAGGAGATCTTTCGGAACTCGCGCTCGGCTTCACAACATACGGCGTTGGCGATCAGATGTCCCATTACAACGTCAATGCCTCCGTGCCAAAGACACTGATCCAGTTTTTGATCCGGTGGCTTGTTAAGACCCGGCAGTTCGACGATGAAACACTGGCAGTACTGACCGGCATTGTCGGCCTCAAGTATTCTCCGGAGCTCGTGCCGGCACAAGATCATGGGGAGAGCCAGACCGCCGAATCGGTTGTTGGTCCCTATGAGTTGCACGACTTTTATCTTTATTACCTGAGCCGGTTTGGTTTCAGACCCAGCAAAGTTGCTTTTCTCGCAGACCACGCATGGCAAGACGTCGACCGTGGCAGTTGGCCTGAAATCATCCCGCCGGAAAACCGCAATATATACGACCTGCGCACGCTCTGCCGCTGGCTCGAAGTGTTCCTCGTCCGGTTTTTCGAATTCAGTCAGTTCAAGCGATCCGCGATGCCTAATGCACCAAAAGTGGGTTCGGGCGGTTCGCTTTCGCCCCGCAGCGACTGGCGTGCGCCCAGCGATGTCCATGCAGACGTTTGGATCCAGGAAATGCGGCAGCGCGTGCCTGATAAGTGATGAGCGGCTGCGCGCGAAGCGCAAGCGCGACAGCGCGCAGCCCCAAGAGAGGGCGCAGCGATCAAGTAAAAGTCAGATTTTTTTCGATCTTCACCGCGGCCGCCGCTCTCGTTGCTGCTGCAAAACGCCCAGAGCGTATTAGTGCCGTCGTCTCGCGTGGAGGCCGGCCCGATCTTGCTCACGACCATCTCGGCAAAGTCACCGCGCCAACATTGCTCATCGTTGGTGAATTCGACCGTGACGTTATCGAATTGAACCGGACAGCGGCCAGGATGATGCGGGCGCCCAATGAAATCCGAATCGTTCCAGGCGCAACTCATTTGTTTGAGGAAGAGGGCGCACTGGAAGAGGTCGCTGCTCTTGCGCGCGAGTGGTTTGAAAAACATCTCGTTCGCCGCCAAGCCGCGTGACTGTTTCCGTAGTGATCACCTGGAGCGCAAGAGGCCAGAGCCATAGGTTGATTGTGACCATTTCGTGCCGCCATCCTCGTCTTAGGCAACTTTACGGATCGATGTATCTGGCGGAATCGAGCGGATTCCCAGTTGGACAATATCGCGCGAAAAGAAAAGGTTGACCGTCCAGTCCAACGCAATACGAGCTTTTCTCGACCAACCGGGAATCTTCATGAGGTAATAATTTTGGCGAATGAACCAGGCGGCGAATCCCGTGAGTTTGCGGTTGAAGACTTTTGCGACGGCCTTGCGGCCGCCTAGTGCGGCCATCGAGCCGCGAGTTGAGATATCACAAGGACGAGCAACGCATCCTCG
>QHXA01000837.1:2631-2923 GCA_003222755.1 Acidobacteriota bacterium | reverse complement strand
GAAAGCGTCTGTTGATCGGGCCAGGATCGATCCTTGACGCGCACACGGCCGGCGAAAAAATCAGCAAGCGAGAGTTGGTGGAAGGCATCGATCTATACGAAAGGCTCGTTCGAAAGCTTTTGGCATGAGGATCGCACTCATCGGCTTCGGACAAATGGGACGAGAGATCGATTCGATCGCGCGCGAGCAAGGCGAAACCATCGTGCACGTGTTTGAGTTGGGGAATGAGGTTCGGCCGGAAGCCTTGGCTGATGTGGATGTGTGTATCGACTTCTCGATCCCGGAGGCGGTG
>QHXA01000837.1:570-2625 GCA_003222755.1 Acidobacteriota bacterium | reverse complement strand
AAGCGAAGCGCGATATCGTTGTTGGCACAACCGGGTGGCACCACCATCTGCCGCAGTTGAAGGGCGCCGTGAAGGATTCGGGCTTGCTCTACTCCGCGAATTTTTCGCTTGGTATGAATTACTTCTTTCGCATCGTCCGCCGCGCGGCAGAATTGATGAATCGTGCGACAGAGTACGATCCGTACGTCCATGAAATTCATCATCGGCAGAAAGTGGACAGCCCGAGCGGAACGGCACTGCGATTGGCCGAGATCCTGCTGGAGGCGATCGATCGGAAGAAAGAAATCCTCGCAAAGCCTCCAGAGGGAAAAATCGGTCCGGAAATGTTACACGTCTCGTCAACACGAGCCGGTGTTGTTGCAGGCACGCATACGATCGGCTTCGACTCGGAGGCTGATTCTATCGAGTTGAAGCATGTTGCGAAAACCCGCCGAGGCTTCGCCCTCGGCGCTCTTACCGCCGCTCGATGGCTGCGAGGGCGGAAGGGTATCTATACAATGGATGATGTGGACTTATGACAAAGAAACGATTTCAAGGAACTGGAACGGCGATGATCACGCCGTTCAAATCGGATGGTTCGATTGACGAAAAGGCGCTTCGCCGATTCGTCGATTTCCAAATCGATGGCGGCGTGGACATGTTGTTGCCGTGCGGCACGACCGGTGAGGGCGCGACGCTCGATGAGAATGAGACCGACCGAGTGGTTCAAATCGTGATTGAGCAATCCAGGCGGCGTGTGCCTGTCATTATGGGCGCCGGGAGCAATTCAACAGCAAAAGCTGTGCAGATGACCCAGCGCGCCAGAAAGCTCGGCGCGGACGGCGTTCTGTCGGTTGGTCCGTATTACAACAAACCCACGCAGCAGGGCTATTACGAGCACTTCAAGGCGATCGCGCAAGCCGCCGATATTCCCGTCATTGTGTACAACGTGCCAGGCCGAACTGGCGGGAACATCGAGGCAAAGACGATGCTGCGGCTGGCCGAGATTCCTAATATTGTCGCCGTCAAGGAGGCATCAGGGAATCTGGGACAGATCATGGACATCATTCGCGATGCGCCCCGCGATTTTCGTGTGCTGTCTGGCGATGACGCGATTGCGGTCGCAGTGGTCGCTCTTGGAGGAGACGGGATTATTTCGGTAGTATCAAACGAGGCTCCGGCGATGATGAGCACGACGATCGATGCCGCTCTCGAGGGTAATCTTGCAAAGGCCAGAGAGCTTCATTACAAACTGCTGCCATTGATGAATGTGAATTTTATCGAGTCGAACCCTATTCCCGTGAAAGCCGCGCTCGCAATGATGGGCCTCATCGAAGAGAACTACCGATTGCCGCTGGTACGGATCACGCCGGCAAACGGGGAGAAGGTTGCAAAAGTCATCGAAGAATTAGGGCTGCTACAGACTGCTGGGAAAATGCGCCAATGAACTTGGCCGATGAAATAGAGAAACTACTGACGCTGTCAGCTGAAGAGGCACGGGAGCAAAGCTTGGGCGTCCTTCAGGAATTCCGTGCCGGGCTCAGCCGGGGCGAGTTTCGCGCAGCCGAAAAAACGACGAGCGGTTGGAAGACGAACGTCTGGGTGAAGCGGGGAATACTTCTCGCCTTCAAGATTGGCGTGATTGAGGACCGGTCCATAAAACCCGACTTCTACTTCTTCGACAAAGACACGCTCCCCACAAAGCCGCTGACCGTCTCAAGTGGCGTTCGTGTGGTGCCCGGCGGTTCCACCATCCGAGACGGCGCCTACGTTGCGCGAAACGTCATCTGCATGCCTCCCATGTTTATTAATATCGGAGCCTACGTGGATGAAGGCTCAATGGTCGATTCTCACGCGCTCGTTGGATCGTGTGCGCAGATTGGTAAACGCGTGCACTTGTCTGCGGCCGCGCAGATCGGCGGTGTTCTGGAACCTCCTGGCGCATTGCCGGTGATTGTCGAAGATGAAGCCTTCGTGGGTGGCAACTGCGGCGTGTATGAAGGTGTGTTGGTCCAATCGCGGGCCGTGCTCGCGCCTGGAGTGATCCTGACCGGCGGTACAGCCGTGTACGACCTC
>QHXA01000837.1:0-487 GCA_003222755.1 Acidobacteriota bacterium | reverse complement strand
GGCGGGTTCGCTGCGAAGCACAATGTTTCCCTCTATGCACCGGTTATCGTGAAATACCGAGACGAGAAGACGGATGCATCCACGATGCTCGAACAGGCTCTCCGGTAGGTGCGGTCGTTCCATTCTTAATTACGGAAATGCGGAAAAGGCAGCAAACGGATTTTCCCGCACGTTCGTTTGGCGCGCTTAGTTACGCGGAAGGGAAACTGCACACAGGCGGGAAGAGGATGAATAAAATTCACGGCGCCTGATTGTTTCGTGAGCCGTCTGGCTCAGAACACGTACTTCAACGCCAGCTGAATTATTCGCGGATCTCGTGAGGTGAGAATCTTGCCGAAATTCTGGTTGTTCACGGCGGCAACAGGATTGTTCGGATTTAGATGGTTAGGCAGATTGAACGCCTCGGCCCTGAACTCAACGGATTGGCTCTCTCGAAGCTGGAACTTTCGTGTGATCGCCATGTTTATGTCGATCTGGCCGGGGCCTT
>QHXA01000836.1 GCA_003222755.1 Acidobacteriota bacterium | reverse complement strand
AGTGGGACATCGTGCTAAAGAGACCGTTCTCTCTCGGAACAGTTGCCGATCTCATCCAAAAAGTCGTGCCAGCAAATCAAACAAAGCCGCGACCAGCCGTATGATGGCAGCATGTTTGCATATGGAGATTAAGTGAACCGGATCGATTTAGATCGCCTCGTAGAACTGCAGAATCAGGCCGCGCAAGTGATAGAGGTCCTGTCACGAAAGCAATTCGATGAACAGCACCTTCCGGGCGCCGTCAGCCTGCCGTTGACAAAGTTCACCTCTTCGGAGCTGGCGAAGCTGGACAAGAATCGGCCGGTAATTGTGTACTGCTGGGATTATCAGTGAGATCTCAGTCCACGAGCCGCGGCGCGGCTCGAAGCAGCAGGGTTCCAAGAGGTATACGACTACGTGGCAGGCAAGGCCGACTGGGTTGCTATGGGCATGCCCACTGAAGGTTTGCTTTCAAAGGCGACAATTCAGACTATCGTCCGTGAAGTTCCGGTGTGTAGATTGGAAGACGACGTTACCGATGTGAAGTCCCGAATTGCGGGCGACTGGACCTTCTCTGTTGTCGTTGATCCCGAGCGAATCGTCCTTGGGTTATTGGATCTGGTAACCATCCAGCATTCACAAGGAACGGTCGAGGATCTCATGAAGCCTGCCCCGCTCACTTTGAGGCCGAGCGTCTTGATCGCTGAGGCGATCGCTTACTTTGAGCAATCGGATCTAAAGTTCGCCATAGTAACCAAATCAACTGGCGAACTGATGGGCGCCATCCGTAAAAGCGATCTTGAAAGCGTTAAGCAGGAACAATCATGACAGACCTGACCCAGCGGACGAACGTCACCATTCGTTTGCCGACACATTCTTACGAAGAAAGCAGCGGGTCGGAAAAGAAAACTCAGCAAGGCAACCATTGCAACCGACCCGCGAGTGGCCACAGGCCGGGCGCGCGGGGGATTTAAGACAAGATTTCCGGGCGGGCGGCCACTCGTTCGCGTGGATCATCGAGGGCTCTGAGGTTTATACGGTCGACGGGCAGCCAGCGAGGACGGTGAAAGCCGGCGACCTTCTGCATGAAGAACCGATGCAAATGCACACGACGGAGAACCAGTCACCAGTCAAGCTGCTCGTCCTCAGAGTCGTGGAGAAGGGCAAGCCCGCGACGGTGCGAGTCCCTTAGTGAGGTTGAGCAGGGCGACTTTGAAGATGACGCACCCGATGGGGGAAGTGGCATGTCGCCATCTCCTGGAGATTGGCGAATATGCCGTTCGAGTGCCCAGATAATAAGGCGCCGATGCGGTAAAGTTATAATATCTTCAAAGTCCAGAGGGCCGCGCGCACGGTTGACGCGGCGAGGAGTGTTCAGTGGGTGATTCACGATTGATCGAGGAGGCCTTGGGTCTCCCGGCCAATGAACGAGCTGATCTCGCGGAGCGTTTGCTATCCAGTTTGGACCCGCCGGAACCGGAATTGGAAAAACTCTGGGTTGCTGAAGTAGAAGATCGCATCGAAGCATTTGAACAAGGCAAACTCAAAACAATTTCGTCTCAAGAATTCTTCCGGCCGCCTCGTCATTAATCTACATAATGGATCTCCGTTTCCTTGAGACAGCGAAGGCTGAATTCTGGGAAGCTGTCGGCCATTACGAGCAGGAGCGAGAAGGCTTAGGTGCCGAATTTGCTCGTGAGGTCTCGAAGGCGCTCGACAGGATTGTGTTGTATCCGAATTCGTGGTGTCCTCTGTCGCAGCGGACGCGACAATGTCGAACTCATCGATTTCCTTATGCAGTCGTCTATCAAGTAAGATCCGACCACGTTCTCGTCGTCGCAGTCATGCACTTACATCGCGAACCGCGGAGTTGGAAGGGAAGAATGCCTTCTCATGAAGAGTAGACGTATCGTCCGCGATGAGTGGCCACGCCGTGAGGCGAAGCCGCCAGCGTAGGGCACGCACGACAACCATTGGTTTCAATTCCACCTCCGCCTATAGAATGACCTGCATGAATCGCATCCTCAACCGGGAACGTTGGCCACGAAGTTGTCTCTCAATTGGTGGCCACTGGTGCGCAAGTGCGCACGCTCACGCGCAACCCGGACGCGGCTGGGTTGCCGCAACAGGTTGACGTGATGCGCGGCGATCTCACTCTTCCCGATACGCTTGATGCTTGTCTCGATGGCATCGATACCGTGTTTTTGGTGTGGGTCGCACCGCCGGCCACTATTGCTGCCGTTTTGGAACGGATCGCGAAGCACGCACGGCGGATCGTATTCCTCTCGGCTCCACTCAAGACGGCACACCCCTTATTCCAACAGCCCAATCCGTTCAGAGAGGTCACCGCGCAAATGGAGCGGCTGATCGAGAGCTCCGGACTCCAATGGACCTTCCTGCGGCCCGGAATGTTCGCCGCAAATGCCCTACGCTGGTGGGCACCGCAGATTCGCGCCGGTAATGTCGTACGCTGGCCGTATGTCTCGGTTCCAACAGCACCGATCGACGAGCGTGACATAGCCGCAGTCGCGGTCCGCGCGTTATGTGAGGAAGGACACGCCAGAGCCGAATATGTTCTGACTGGGCCTCAATCTCTGAGCCAGGCCGAGCAGGTGTTGACAATCGGTCAGGTGATCGGCCGGTCGCTGCGCATCGAAGAGATCTCGCCAGAAGAAGCGCGTCGTGAGTTGCTCGCTATCATGCCTGCGTCCGTCATTAATATGCTGCTCGACGCCTGGGCTGCCGGAATCGGCCAACCTGCATTTGTTACATCCACAGTCGCAGAGATCACGCGAGCACCGGCACGGACGTTCCTCGACTGGACCACCGATCACGCTGCGGCGTTTCGAGGGTGATCTCGGGCTTTCGACGCAGTGAGTGGTTTAGTCAACGTCTGGGTTCTGGAGTAGAATCCACACTCCATGTCTATAGCGGCAGGCACAAGCTTTGGCCCATATCAGATCCTCGACTTTCTCCCGACGATGAACGCGTCGCCGTAGAAACTCAAAATCCCGAACGCGGCCAAGCCGACGTTTGGATTTGTGACTTGACCCGTGGGTAGTGCGTTGCGAATCACATCCGATAACGTGAACATTCGCCCGATTTGTAGTAATGATGGCCAGCACGTCATTTACTACAAAGGCGCTCCCACCGAAACTGGCCAGATCATATCTGCACCTATCGACGGTGGTCCGTCCACGGCACTAACGAGCGAAGCAGTCTTTCCCGATTCCGTGTCTCCGGACGGCAAGTTTCTCATTGGCAACAGCGGCGGCGACATCGCGGGAGCCGGTGGCAGAACCGTTTCGATATTGTCGATTCAAGATACGCCGTCCTCCGGTTCGAACTCGCGAGTTCTCGATTTGAAGTTCGCAGGAACCGAT
>QHXA01000832.1:7514-8079 GCA_003222755.1 Acidobacteriota bacterium | reverse complement strand
AATGCGAGATCTCAGCAATCAAGTTACGGTTGACGGCGCCGACAACATCAATAGTGCAACAGGCTCCCAACGCGCTACTCCGCCGCAAGAAGCCGTGCAGGAGTTCAGGGTCGTGAACAACAGTTTTGGCGCAGAGTACGGCCGCGCTTTGGGCGGCATTGTGAATATCGTTACGAAATCCGGGACCAACAATCTCCATGGATCGATATACGAGTATTTTAAAAATAACGCATTAAATGCTCGATCGCTTCTGCAACCCAAGCCTCAACCGAACGTCCTGCGCCAAAATCAGTTCGGCTTCACGCTCGGCGGCCCCATCAAGAAAAACAAGACGTTCTTCTTCCTGAACTATGAAGGACAGCGACGCGGCGAGTCGCCGACGTACCCCGCCGTGCTTCTCAACAATCTCTCGCTGATCAATGCATCGAAGGTGGCGTTGGGAATTGCGCCGGAGAATCTCGGTATCTTGAAAACAAAGGACAATGATTACGGCTTTGCCAGGCTCGATCACCAGTTTGGCGCTCGCAACCAGCTTTCATTGCGATACAACATCGAAGACGCGCGC
>QHXA01000832.1:5887-7503 GCA_003222755.1 Acidobacteriota bacterium | reverse complement strand
AACCAACTCGTGGGCGCCACGCTGGACGGCGGCGGCATCGGCGCGCCCAGCAGCGGGCACAACGTGTTCCTGAGTGACCAGTCGCTGGTCGGCACCGTCACGTCCCAGATCGGCAGCAATATTGTCAACACGGCGCTTGGTCAGTATGCCCGCCGGCACTACGACTTCCCAGGAGTGACTGGCGAGCCTAATCTCGACATTCCCAATGAGCTGCTGCTCGGACATAACTTTGGTGTCCTTGACAAAATCTGGGAGACGCGATTCCAGGGGTCGGATTCCATGTCCTGGATCAGTGGAAAGCACTTCGTTCGCTTGGGCGCCGATGTGAATCACGTCCGCAATTTCGTGCTGTGGCCGGGATTCACGCCTATCCGTATTATTCTGCCCGGGATTAACTGCCTGGTTGACTTTGCAAATTTCGTGACCCCGTCTGCGAGGATCGCGTCCAACTTCGCCGCAGGACCCTGCCCGATGGCTCTTCCTCCTCTCGGTGCTGCGGGTCTTCCGCCCTTTCCTGCTGTTCCCGGTCCGAATCCTGCGGATATCGCGAACGGCGTACCAATCGCTTTTCAGTCGGCGCCTCTAGGCACGACCGTCAACTTTACTCCGGGCGTGGTCGAGAGACTGCCCACCAATGGATGGCCCTATGCATATCTGCCCGAGCAAGAGAAAAACTTCTCGGTAAACTTGAACCACGGCTATTACGGGTTCTTCGTCCAGGACCAATGGAAGGTTACGCCAAAGCTGACTTTCAACTATGGTTTGCGATATGACTTTGAATCGGGGCTGTCGGACCAGATGGATGTGAGTCATAAGGGCTTTCAGCCCCGCGTTGGACTCGCCTATTCGCCCGACAGGAAGACCGTCATTCGCGCCGGATTCGGCCTCTTCAATGACCGCTACGCTCTCTCGTTCCTGTTTATCACGTATCCACAGCGTCCAGCCATTCTCCCAAATGCAGATCTGCCGCCGAATCGCAGAGGGGCGGAGAGCGCCGTGTATCAACTGAACCAGTATCCGTACATACCCATACCTGGTGTGCCTACGCCGGCGCAGATCATCGCCAACTTTTTCAGGACCGGTGAGGTGGTCTCACACAGTGTTTTTGGCACTCCTGCTGCTCCGACTCCCGTCGGTTACAGTTACACGGATCGGCACAGTCCCATTGCGTATTCGGAACAGGCCAGCCTGGAGATTAATCGGGAGATCGGCCGCGGGTTGACCGTAGGCGCCGGCTACCTCTTTGTCGCCGCGCATCACCTGCTGCGCTCCACATTGGGCAACCTTTGTCCCGTCCAGGGAATTTCGAGCGGGCCGTATCCCTGTGCGCCGGCCGGACCGCCGCCGCCGGGTTATCCTGCCGGTAAGAATTATTACAGCGGTGTTCCGCGCTACCCTGCCGGCCTGATCTGTTGCAATGATCTCACGGGGAATTCCGTCTATCACGGCGGCACGCTGCAAGTGAACAAGACGGCCGGGAAATATTTGAACCTCAATGCCAGTTACACGCTTTCCCACACGCTGGACGACGGGACCTTTGCGACGTTCATCAGTGTGCCGGAGGACGTTTTTCGCAGAGGGCTGGAACGGGCCACGTCCAACCAGGATGCACGCCA
>QHXA01000832.1:1238-5860 GCA_003222755.1 Acidobacteriota bacterium | reverse complement strand
TTTTGCGGAACTTCCTGTTGAGCAACATCGTCATCCTTCAAAGCCCGCGGCCATTCACACTCTTTGTGGGCTTCGATTCCAACAATGACCTGATCCCGGCCGCCGATCGCGTTGGGAATCTGTCTCGCAATACCTATAAGGGTGACAGCTTGCAGACGCGGGACATCCGCCTTTCGCGCACGATCAACCTTTCCCGAGAAGGAATGAGGCTTGAACTGGCCGCCGATGCCTTCAACCTGCTCAATCGTGCAAACGTGGACGAAGTCGTAGGCGTTTACGGGACTTACAATCTCTGTGGCGGACAGCAGCCCCGGCAGTACAAGGACGCGGCAAGCCAGGCCATCCAGGCCGGTCAGGTAGGCAGTTGCCCCGCGGCTGGGCCGCCGGTGCCAAATCCTCTTTTCGGTACTCCGAGAACGATGTTCAATCCGCGGCAGTTGCAATTGTCTGTGAAGCTGCTGTTCTAAGTCCCTCTTCGCTGAGTCAATATCTATGGAGAAGAGAGATGCCTAACGTCAGTGAAGTACCTGTTTTGATCGTCGGTGGCGGCGCGGTCGGGTGCGTGTTATCGATGGAGTTGGCGCGCCGCGGCGTCGAATATCGATGTATCGAACGTATGCCGGGCCCCGGCCGTGAGTCGGGGCCATCGCGATGCATGCACGCACGGTCGAACTGCTCGATCTCGTGGACAAGGAGTTGAGCAGGCGTATCCTCGAACGCGATCTTTGGTGCAAAGGATACGTGATGCACTTCATCCGTGACGGCGAGCGAACGGAAGTCCGTCCGGGTCTCGATTACACCACGGTCGATTCCCGATACAACTGCATTTTCGCGCACAACCAGAGCGAGACCGAAACGTTCGTGCGCGATTACACGCGCTCCCGCTTTGGCAAGACCATCGAGTACAACACGACATTTCAGGACCTGACGTTGGAGGCGGACGGCGTCACGGCGCGGATCACGCATGCGGATCGCAGCGACGAGGAAGAGCTTGTCCGCTGCCGGTATCTGATCGCAGCCGACGGCATCAATTCCCGGGTACGCCGCGGCCTCGGAATGTCTGTGAAGGGTAAGGACTACACCGGCAGCTTCTTTCAAAATCTCGATATTCACTTGAACGGCTTCCGCGATTGGACAAACTACTTTCACTACTGTGTGGGCACCGATCATTTCCTGATGGTGGCGCCGCTGCTCACTTTCGGCTGCTGCTGAGCGACCGCGGTGAAGCCGCGGATCCGACGATCACTCCGCAGCAGGCATTCATGCGTCTTCTCGACCATCACTTCGACGGCATCACGATGGGCGATGTCGTGTGGCATTCGAGATGGGAAACCTGGGTCCGTTTGGCCGATACCTTCCGTCAGGGAAACGTGTTTCTGGCAGGCGATGCCGCGCACGTGCACTCCACGACCGGCGGGCAAGGGATGAACTGCTGTATGCAGGACGCTTTCAATTTGGGATGGAAGCTCGCACTCGTCCTGAAAGGCTACGCCCGACCCGAGCTGCTCGATACCTACGAGGCCGAACGCCGGCCCGTCGCCGAACAGGTCATCTGGGCGGCGTCCTCGTTGCACGACATCTTCATGACGCACGGCAAGGACATCGGGCAGCGAACACGGACTATGTTCGACCCCGGATATACCGAGAAGGTCGTGAACTACTGTTCGGGCGTGGCGTACACATACCGGGACTACGTCCAAAAACCGGCCGACTTGACGGAACTAAACGGTCCCGCCATTGGCGACCGCGCCCCGGACCTTGATTTCGAGCAGGGCGGCGCACTTTTCGATCGCCTGCGGCACGAGTACTTCACGCTGATGGCCATGCCGGGTGACTGCGATCGTGCTCCCGTCATCGAACGACTGCAACGGCGCTTCTCACGCGTCCTTGCTGTTGAAACACTGCCCAGATCAGAAGCCCTTTCGAAGCGCTATGGAGCCACCGACGGCCGGCTGTTCTGTGTTCGCCCCGATGGATACATCGGTTTCAAGTGTTCCGCGGACGAAGCGCACCTTCTCGAAGCGACACTTGAGGGTGTGCTGACAATTTGAGCGGATCGGAATTTCGAACTCACGATGTGGTCTTCTTTCGTTTTGAAAACGCAGTTCAACGTTAGCGAATCGTTACGCGAGCCTGGGAAGGTCGCGCACAGCACCTTTGCTTCACAACACACCTGTGCTACGCTCCGCCCCCATGAACGTCACGAAAATCATCTGTCTACTCCTTTGTCTGGTTTCCGCCGCCGGGGCTCAGCAACAGAAGATTTACGCATTGAAGGCCGCTCGCTTGTTCGACAGCACAGCGGGCGTGATGATTCAACCGGGTCTCGTCATCGTTGTGGACGGTAAGGTGCAATCGGTAGGTGGTTCTACCGTTCCATCGGGCGCTGCCGTCATCGATCTTCGAGATGCCACGCTGCTGCCGGGTTTCATCGACGCGCACACGCACCTCACAAGCGATTTCGATGCGGACTACGAAGGCGCTCGACTGAGGGATCTGCAGCGGACGATTCCCGAACAGGCCATTCGATCCGGTGAGAACGCGCGGAAGACGCTGATGGCCGGCTTTACGACGGTCCGGGACGTCGGGAGCCGCGACTTTCTCGATGTGGGCCTTCGCGATGCCATCAATGCGGGAATCGTGCCTGGGCCAAGGATGCTCGTAGCCGTGAAGTCGCTCGGTTCGACGGGCGGTCATTGCGACGGAGGCGCCGGATACCGCGCCAATGTGCTGAATCACGAGACCGGGCCGCGCGATGGCGTCATCAATTCGCCTGATGATGGTCGATATGCGGTTCGGTACAACATCAAATACGGTGCCGACGTGATCAAGACTTGCGCCAGCGGCGGCGTGCTGTCGCCGACAGACGACGTCGATGTGCCGCAGCTCACGCAGACCGAACTGAACGCCATTGTCGAGGAGGCGCACACACTCCGCCGCAAGGCCGCCGCCCATGCTCATGGCGCCGAAGCCGCGAAGCGGGCGATCCGGGCCGGCATCGATTCCATCGAGCACGGCACGTTTCTCGATGACGAAGCCCTGAAAATGATGCACGACCGCGGCGTGTTTCTCGTGCCGACTCTCACGGTCCGCATCGGCCTTGAGGCGTCGAAATTTCCGCCTCGCGTCAAAGCAAAGGCCGACGCCGCCGTCAAACAGCAGGACAACATGGTCCGGCGCGCGATTGCCCTCGGAGTCAAAATAGCTTTGGGCACAGACGCCGCCGTCTATCCGCATGGCCGCAACGCCGACGGCGCAAGCACTGCAAGCGGGTACTGTATCCGCTGCGGAACTGCTCGGCCTTTCGGACAAGATCGGCGCGTTGAAGCCGGGTTTCGCCGCAGACATCATCGCCGTGCGCGGCAATCCACTGACCGATATCAGAGCCACGCAGAATGTGACCTTCGTGATGAAAGACGGCGTGGTGTACCGGAACGATCAAAGCGCTGCCCAGTGATGTTTAAGATAAAACACATCGACCATCTCGTCCTTCGCGTGGTGAATCTCCAGGCGATGCTGGATTTCTACATCAAGGTTCTTGGATGTCCGCTGGAAAAGATCCAGGAAGACATCGGCCTCTATCAAGTTCGTGCCGGGAATTCGCTGATTGATTTCGTTCCTGTAGATGGCCCGGTAGGCAAGCTTGGAGGCGCCGCTCCCGGCGCCGAGGCCAGGAATCTCGATCATTTTTGTGTGCGGGTCGATCCATTCGACGCGGATGAGATTCTTCAATACCTGAGAAGCAACGGAATCGAACGTGGGAATGTCGAGTCCCGGTATGGAGCGGAAGGTGAAGGACCTTCCATCTACGTCAAGGATCCTGAGGGCAACGTGGTCGAACTGAAGGGCCCCCCTTGGGAATTATCCGACGAAAGCTAGGTTCAGATCTCCTGACCTGGAGGGGCGGTCTATGACCGCCCGCTGGAGTTTGCCATTTTGCGCACGCCGGAGGCGTGTCAGGAAATTAGCCGGGGGTTGCGCTCGCTTCCGCTCGCTTAACCCCCGGCTAATTTCCCGACACGCCTCCGGCGTGCGGCGGGCTCATTCTGTTTTCCTCGTTTAGTGCAAATTATCAGGGCCAGGTCAGGATGTCTGAGGTTACGTTACTGTCCTCCTCGAGAGGGGACAGCGCGGCGGCGGCGTAGCCGCGAGCGCAGGAGGTCACTTCGATCAGTGTCTGCAGCAGGCCGAAGATTCATCCTGGCTCATCACTGGACGATGACCGGGAAAGGACGCACCTGTCGGTGGTCTCGACGACGGACTGAGTATTGAGGGTTGATTAATAGCCAGAGAACGATTCGGGCTCAAGATTTCCGCACAGGTTTTCTCGGGCTGCTTTCCTTTTCGTCCGATGAACGGCGGGCGTTGATGCCGCGCCGGCGCTGCACGGCGTCGCGAAGAATGTATTCAATCTGGCCGTTCACACTCCGCAACTCTTCCTGAGCCCAGGCTTCGAGCTCGTCCCAGAGAGCGGAATCGACGCGCAGCAGAAATGGTTTACGTTCGCCCCCCATCCCGACGGCCTACGTATATAACGTTCCGGTATTCACCACGGGACGCACTTCCGATTCGCCGCACAGCACAACCATGAGGTTGCTGACCATCGCGGCGCGCCGTTCGTC
>QHXA01000832.1:0-1182 GCA_003222755.1 Acidobacteriota bacterium | reverse complement strand
TGCCGCGCGGCGATGACGGCTTCGGCCTGCTGCCGCCGCAACATGGCTTGCGCGATCTCGGGCGCGTAGGCGAGATGCGTCAGTCGTGCTTCGTCCACGACGACGCCGGCTTTGCCGAGCCGCTCCTGAAGTTCCTTGCGCAATGCCTGAGACACTTCGTCGACGTTGCTGCGCAGCGTGCTCTCCTGATCCTCGCCGTCGTCATAAGCGTAAAGGCTCGCCAGGTGGCGCAGCGCCGACTCGCTTTGCGTGACGACATAGTTCTCGTAGTTGTCGACATCGAACAATGCCTGCGCGGTGTCGTGGACGCGCCAGACCACAACCGCGGCGATCTCGATCGGGTTCCCACGTTTGTCGTTCACCTTCAACGGTTGGCCGTTGAACGTCCGTGCGCGTAGCGAGATCTTGTTACGGCCCTGGGTGCGCTGCTGGCGCGTGTCGGGTTTCGAAATGCCGGCTTTTGCCGCCTGCGACGCAGCGATCTGCGCACCGAACTGCTGCGGACCGTTGGAGTAAAATGGATTGCCCCAATGGAATCCACTGTCGCGCACCGTTCCCTTATACGCGCCAAACAGCACGACCACGCGCGCTTCGTTCGGTTGCAGGGTGAAGAAGCCCGCCATCAAAAGCCCGATCGGCGGAATCAGGAGCGCAAAGACCGGTTTCAATGAAGCGTCCATCGCGATCAACAACGCGATGTCCGCCACGAGACTTCCCAGAAGCAGCACCAGCATGACCCACCCGTTCTGCAGACGAACCGTCCGTTCCTCGTTCGCCGCAGATTGCACCCTGCTCATAGATCCTCCTTTTACTATCGATTCAGTATCGCAGTGATATCACATTAGTATCAAAGAAAGCAAATGTGGGCGCTTCGCTTGACGAGCGATGAGTGGTGCGCTTTCGCCTAGAACTGGAAGCGGAATTGGAACTAAAACATTCGCGCGGGATCGATTGCGGCAAGACCTGGACTTGCAGTGCCGAACTTGCGAGCGGAGCCGTGGCGTCGCCGTAGGCGCCGTTACGCGCGAGGATGTTGGCGTGGTTCAGAACATTGAAACCTTCGACACGGAGGAGAACGGTGTGGCGGTCGGCGAGACTCAAACGGGTTTCGACAAAGACGGCGGCATCCGAAATCCGCGTGCCGCGAAACGAATACCGTCCCGTGATCTTGCCGTTGATGAC
>QHXA01000830.1 GCA_003222755.1 Acidobacteriota bacterium | reverse complement strand
TGCAGTTAACTCCGTAGCGGTGACGCTACGGATCGCACTTCTCGGTATTGAGATCGTGCCTGGACATTTATCGACGTGGGATTTGACGTCATCCCCGTAGAACTCCTTCATTCGAATCAGTTCCGGCACGACAATCTTCGTATTCGACGCCACGATGGGTTTTGCTTCGATTGCTCCGTGGCCTTTGATGGCAAGAACCTGCTTTATCCCGTTCTGCGGAACCACGGACAGGGTTGCCTTGTGTCCTGGCGCTTTTGGAAACCCGAGGCGGATCAAATCGGGGTTCCCTAAATCGACCATCACCAGTCCCTTCACGTATAGCGAAGTGACATCGGATGCAAGTTTATCCGTCACCGAACTGGAAGCAAGGGCAGGAATAGCGATGGAAACAGCGGTCGCGCCGCCGAAAACACTGAGAAATTCACGTCGATTCATTTCGTACATCGTTGACTCCTTGTTCAGGTTGTTTTTTGGATTGTTCGAGAAATGAGGTCGGGAAGCCTTCCAGCTAAAGACCCCTTTACTTAAGAAGACGTAATCCGTGGCTGCCAACACGCAAAAAATTTTTATCAATTCCAAAATTTTTTTTGCGTGTTGGCAGCCACGGATTACGTCTTCTTAAGTAGGAGGGCAAATATGTGAGCGATCGGGACCATGGCCAGTGTTTAACAGATGAAACACTGACCGAATACCTCGAAGGCGGCTTGGAGCCTGCGGTTAAGGCTGCCAGCGAGGTCCATTTGATTTCTTGTGATGAATGCCGGAACCAGCTGGCGTTCTTCATGCGTGTCCTTCAGCCGGACGTGACCTTGGAAGAAGCGAACTCGGTCAAAGCTATTGCGGCTCAGTGGGGTAAGAAAACGGACAACAGAGCAATGCCACAGCGGAAGCTGATGTTTCCGCGATTGCTTGTGGCACTTGCTTCGGTAGCGGCCGTCCTCGTTATTAGCGTGATGCTCGTTTGGATCGTTCGAGAGCGAGCGGCTGAACCGAAATCGGCAAGCGAAGTCGTTCAGCTGCTGTTGACGCAGAATCGTCCATTCGAATCGCGGATGGCTGGCGAACCGCACCGACCGATCATTCGAACCCGCGGCTCAGAAAGCCCCGGTGTTTCCTACAGTTTATTGGCCGGTGAAATGACAAGGCTCTCCGCAAACAGCCATGAGATGGGCCGGTTTTATCTCCTCCAAAAGGATTTCGGCCGCGCCATCCCGTATCTGGAAATCGCGGAGCGAGAGGTCGGCGCCGGTGCTGCAGTTCACAACGATCTGGGCGTGGCATACCTGGAGAGCGGAAACGCGGCACAACTGGAGAAGGCGGGATCAGAATTTCTGCACGCACTGCAGGAGGACAAATCGTTTGCTGCAGCAGCGTTCAATCTCGCCTTGTTTTATGAGCGTACAAATGCCGGTGCGCAAGCCGAGGCACAGTGGAAGCGGTACTTGGAGTTGGATGCAAATTCAGATTGGGCTACGGAAGCCTGGGGAAGACTGCAAGGACTAAGTCATTAACATGCCCAACAAGGTTCGGAGGTTTCGCTGGAAGAAGTCCGGCGAAATGTCAGCGCCTGATTTAGTACGCAGCTGTGGTGAGAAGCTGACCGACCGGGATCTGTGGCGCCAGTTTCAGGAGCGCTTTCAAGGTCTGATCTTCACGTACGTGATGCGCTCGCTACACCTGCGCCACATTGAGGACGATGTCATGGACATCGTTCCGGACTTGGCTCAGGAGGTCTTTGTCAGACTCGTGCAGAACGATGGCCGAGTCCTTCGATCCTTTAAAGGGACAACGGAGTTTTCAGTGATGGCTTTCTTGGCAAGAATTTCCGCATCTGTCGTACAGGATTACCAAAGGCACATCGCGTCCGACAAACGAGGCGCGCAAGTGATTCCGATTGATTACATGAAGGCCGCCGAGTCGAGCCGGAAAAAATCAGCGGATGCGCCCGAATTTGATTACAGCCAACTCAGTTCGATTGTGGCGTGGATCGACATGGAGCGCGTCGTGGCAAGCGATCCGGACCGTAAGAATGCTCGGCGAAATGCGCTCATATACTGCATCAACGGTTTTGAATCTGGGGAAATCGCCCAGTTTCCGGGCTTCGAACTAACCAAGTCAGGAGTCCAGGCAATCCTGGCGAGGCTAAGAAAGCGAATCAGGAATGAACGGTAATTTCAAAGTCATCGAACCATACCCAACGCCCGAGGGTTATCGCGGTCCTTACCAGGAAATCGCGATGTACGTGCGGCAACTCCTCCAATGTGAATACGCGATGGTGGCGGTCCCGGGCAAGGACTCGATCCGTATCCAGGGTTTCGCTGGACCAAACGGCGAAAAAGACGAAAATCTGGCGGCGGATTTGATATCGGGGCTACGAGACTGGGGACCGCTTGTCGTCGGTGATGCTCGTCTGATTGTAGCTCCTGTCTTGTGTGGCGGCCATATCATGGGAGTGCTGATTGGATATTCATCGCAACCGGGAGCGTTCACGACAGGTCACCTGGACACGCTCAT
>QHXA01000840.1:5668-6021 GCA_003222755.1 Acidobacteriota bacterium | reverse complement strand
CGGCCTTCACTGAAACCCAGGCGCGCGCGCATGTATGCGAAGGAATCGGCGACGGTCAGTGTGGCTGAAGTCAGCACACAGCTTGGAATCCTTGTAAACAGTTTCTCCTGCAACATGCCGGAAACATCGACCGGGCACGCCTCCAAGAAGATCCCACGATCGCGCCGCTCGATCCAGGAGACATAGTTCTCGAGCTTCCCGCTTCGGAAAACTTCGAGTTCCGACTCGAGCTCTCCGGCGCGCCTCGCCAGGGCTTCGTACTCGCCGGAGAAATCTTTCATCTGCTTGATCATGCGGCGTGCATCGTGAAGCGCGCCGATCAGTCCGTCGATACCATCGAGCTTTGGAACCGG
>QHXA01000840.1:3573-5647 GCA_003222755.1 Acidobacteriota bacterium | reverse complement strand
CTCGAGAGACAAGGTCAACATCAACTTCGAATTTCCTTGCGTCGTGAATGAATTCGGCGAGCCGGAAATTGCTAATGTGGAAGCCAAAATAATCGGTAGCGATGTCCTCCAGTTCATGCGCTTCGTCGAAGATCACGGCCGTGTATTCGGGAAGGATTGCGGCGACATCCGATTTTCGAATCGAAAGATCTGCGAAGAAGAGATGGTGATTCACGACGACGATATCCGCTTCCATCGCTTTCTGCCGCACCAGCGTGAGAAAGCATCGGTCGTAATCCCTGCATTTCGTGCCAAGGCATCGTTCGCGCCTCGCGTCCAAGCGCGACCACAATTCGGAATCATCACCGATGGATCCCAACTCGGCACGATCTCCCGTTTCTGTTTCGCCGGCCCACTCGATTATGGCTTTGAAAGATCGTAATTCACGCGGGCTGAATAATCCTTCTGCATGGAGGGTTTCGAGCTTTAATCGGCACAGGTAATTGTTTCTGCCCTTGAGGTACGCCGCACGTATCGGCCGCCCGACGATGGTTTCCAACAATGGAATATCTTTATAGAAGATTTGATCTTGAAGCGTTTTGGTTCCGGTGGAAACCAGAATTCTTCGGCCATGAAGTAGCGCCGGCAACAAATATGCGAGCGTCTTGCCCGTGCCTGTGCCGGCTTCGATGATGAGGTGGTTCTGTTCTTCGAGCGCTCGTTGCACGGCTTCGGCCATCCGCACTTGTGATGGCCTGAACTCGTAATCTTGCAACCGCTGCTCTAGCAATCCCCCTGGTTCGAAGAAGTCTCGCATTAAGGTGTAGTGTATCGCTCGTTCCTGGCCAAATGGGGTCACATTGATGGGAGTTCTTGTAGGGCAATTATAATGGTCGGCATGTTGGAGACGATCACGATCGCGCCCGAATTCGAGGGAGCCGCGCGTATCGGCATCTTGCAAGTGGACCAATTGCGCGTGCAGGATTCACCGCCGGAATTGAAGTCGATGCTCAACCGGCTAGCCGAGGAGTGTGCGGCCAAGTATGAGGGGGAATCTTTAGGCGAGCTGCGCACGGTGCGGCAGATCCGGGCTATTTTCCACCGTGCAGGATTGGACCCGACACGATACAGACCCTCTTCGGAATCGTTGCTGCGTCGTGCAGTGAAGGGAAAAGGACTGTATTTCATCAATTCTGTAGTAGATCTGGTAAATTACTTCTCTTTGAAATTGCTTTGGCCGATCGGCTTGTATGACGCAGACAAGTTGATGCCGCCAATCACGTGGCGCGTCGGACGGGAAGGCGAATCGTACGAAGGAATCGGGCGCGACATGCTGAACCTGGCGCACTTTCCACTGCTCGTCGACCAGGAGGGGCCGTTCGGCAGCCCGATATCCGATTCGATGCGAACACGCGTGACCGAAGCGTGTACGCGGATCTTGTGGATTACGTTCGCGCCTCCGGGAGCCGCTATTCCCAACAATGACTTTGCTGAAGCGAGCATGCGTCTCAATGGCGGCGTGGTGAGGGTCTCTAAGGAATTATGATCAAAATACCGGCTTCATTGTTGCGCGAAATTTACGGTCACACCGAAGAGTCGTTCCCGAATGAGTGCTGCGGTCTGATGATCGGAACAACCGACAAGGATAAGAACCATACAGTTCAAGCGTTCCGCACCTGCAAGAACCTGAACCAGGAACGCGCACGGGACCGGTACGACATGGATCCGCTGGATATGCTGCGCGTTGAACGGGAATTCGAAAAAAGCCCATGGGATATCATTGGTATTTACCATTCGCATCCGGATCACCCGTCGCGGCCGTCGCAGACGGACACGGATCGCGCGTGGCCGGATTATTCGTACGTGATTATTTCGGTTCAGCAGGGAACTGTAGCCGGCGCCCAGAGTTGGGTACTGAATGAGACCGAGAAGAAGTTTTACGAGGAGCCGCTTCTTACCGAGGGAGATTCGCGATGAGTAATGTGACGGTCAAGATTCCAACACCGCTAAGGCCGATAACGGGCGGCCGATCCGACGTGAAGATGGAGGGAAACACCGTGGGCGAGATCCTGCGAAAAATGGATGCGCAGTTCAA
>QHXA01000840.1:419-3422 GCA_003222755.1 Acidobacteriota bacterium | reverse complement strand
TAGTCGCGGGCTTTAGCCGCGGCTAAAGCCCGCGACTACATACGAGTTAAAAGATTGCCTTGAGGTCGCCTACCAGTCTTTCATAGTCTTTCTTCGAGATGTGCAGCGCCGCGCCCTTTCTTTCCAGCGACAGATAATTTCCACCGCGGAGCACAATCTCGATAAAACCGTCGGCTGCTGGTTTCTTGCTTCTGATCAGCACGGCCTTGGAAACGCCATCCACCTCGATCACCTTCAACTCACAGCCCAAGTAATCGATCTTCTCCGTTATTGCCGCTGCTTGTTTGCGGAGATCGCCGGCGCGTGGCGCTTCGACCTGCACGCGCTTGATGAGCATTCCCAGCTGATCCGTAGCCTGAATGTCGGCTGTGACTTTAATTTCATCCATCGATTTTCCTCTCGATTCTCGATATGTTTTTCTCCATCGAACGTAAGCAATTTCCCTTTGCCCTCGACCACATTCTTTAGTTGCACGGGCCTCGACCAAATAGAAAACAGGTTTTTCAGTGTGTCCTTCGCATAATCGACGCGGAGATCGATGCCCTCGTGACGGTGTTCCATCAGCAATTCGCCACGGTTGTCGAAGTTGCCGTCGGTCACGTAGATGAAGGGTTGGCCGAAATTCGTCAATGAGAACAGCAGTTTCTCTTTCACGCTTTTCCAGTTACGATCCGCGATTTCATAGACGCCGCGCTCGGGATTGAACTGATAGGTGAAGAATCTCTTTTGATGGCAAAACTCTTCAGTGAAGAAGGCATCGATGAACGTAATGTCGTTGTGTACTCTCCGCGTTTCAAAAATCTTTTCCCGGCCGAGTCCCAGCCCAAGGTCCCATTCGCGCTTCTCGAGATAATCGTCGCATTCGTCATAATCCTTGCCGAATTTGCCTTTGTTCCAGCGGTCTTCGATGTCCTTCCACAATTCGAAGCCCAGCCTGAGCGGCAACCGTGCCGGAATGATGGTCGGCAAAGTCGATGACTTCCGCATCGTTGAGCGCGCGCTCGGTCATAATCTTCGCGTGCCAGTAGGTGGCCCAGCCTTCGTTCATGATCTTTGTCTGCGCTTGCGGTGCGAAGTAGTAGGCCTCTTCTCGGATCATCCATAAAACATCGCGCTGCCAATTTTCGAGCGGCGCGTTTTCCACGACAAACAGAAGGACGTCTTTCTGAGGATCTTCGGGGAAGCGCCGCCGCTTCTGACGATCTTCTTCGAGCTTCTGTTTTTGATGTTCGAGAAATTCGCGCGGATTGATGAACTCATCCATGTACTCGCTTGCGGCGATTTTCTTAACGATGGGAGCTTCCTCCTCGGCGTGCTTCTTACGTTTTGTTCTACGTTCAATGAACACCGAGTGATGGTCGATCAGATCGTCAATAGAGAGGCAGACATCGATGAATCCCTCGACCGCATCGAGGCCGTATTTATCGATGTACTTCCGGATCTTTGTGGCGTGATTCGCCATCGTATCCATCATTTTCCGGTTTGTTTTCGAGAACCAGATGTTGTTCTTGAAGAAATCGCAGTGGCCGTAGACATGCGCCATCACAATCTTTTGATCGACGAGATGATTGCACTCGAGCAGATACGCATAGCATGGGTCATTATTGATGACCATCTCATAGATCTTGTGCAGGCCGTAAGCATAGCTCTTGTTGAGGCGCTCGTATTCCATGCCGAACTTCCAGTGGGGATAACGATTCGGAAACCCACCGTAAGCTGCGACCATATTCATTTCCTCAAAGTCGAGGACCTCGAAGAACGTCTCGTAAAAATCGAGCCCGTATTCGCGCGCATATACTTCGATCTCTTCCGTGAGCCGAGCAAGTTCGGGGCTAAGGCTTTGCCTGTGTGTTTGGGTGACGGACATCGCTACTTACCCTTTCCCAAGAAGTCCTTGATCGATTGGTAAATGTCGTCTTTGTTTTCGATCCGGGAGAGAACGAGGTTGTCGATCTCGTTCATGTTGTTTTCCAACTCGCGAATAAATTGGCCGCTTCCATAGGTGCTTTCGACTTGCCCGTACCCAAACAAATTCACCTTCGACAATAGATCGACCTTCAGCAGACTGACGCAGCGATCGGTATCGCCGCCCGACCAATTGTCTCCGTCGGAGAAATGGAATACGTAAATGTTCCACAGCTCCTGCGGGTATTCTTCATGGATGATTTTGTGGCAAAGTTCGTACGCGGATGAGATGACCGTGCCACCGCTTTCGCGCGTATGAAAAAACGTTTCGCGATCGACTTCCTGCGCGACTGCATCATGGATGATGTATCGAGTCACGACGCCGTTGTAGTTCGTTTGGATCCAGGTGTCGATCCAGAATGACTCGATCCGCACGATTTCTTTTTGTTCGTCGCCCATCGAACCCGAGACGTCCATCATGTAAATGATTAATGCATTGCTTTCGGGCCGCTCCTTCGTCTTCCAAGAGAGGTAACGCTTGTCTTCATGGATCGGAACAATGTACGGATTCAGGGGGTCGTAGGTACCCGCAGTGATCTGGCGCTTGAGCGCTTCCTTGTAGGTCCGCTTGAAATGGCGCAGCGATTCCGGGCCGACCTTGGAAATTTGGGAGTACTTATCCCGTTCCGTCTTTAAGCGGGCGCTGCCTTTCGGGAGGATGCGCGGCAGTTCCAGTTCTTCGGCGAGGATCTGCGCCAGTTCCTCCATTGTGAGATCGACCTCGAGGATGTGGGCGCCCGGGGCGTTGCCGGCCTGACCGTTGCCGTCTTCATCGACTTCGCCTGGGGCAAGCGGTGTTCCTGGTTCACCTTCGCCTTGGCCGACACCTCCGGTGTTCCGGCGCCCGAACCGGAAGTTCGGCATTTCGATCTGAGGGATGGGAATGCTGACAAAATCCTTCCCCTTCTTACCGATCAGCTCTCCCTGCGAAATGTATTTCTTCAGGTCCTGCTTGATCTTGCCGCGAACGATCTGCCGGAACCGCAAGTAGTCTTGTTCGATGTTGAGAACCATATGGTTTAGCTGTAGGGGCGGTAT
>QHXA01000840.1:0-392 GCA_003222755.1 Acidobacteriota bacterium | reverse complement strand
TCCGTCGCACATACGTCACAATAACCGTAGTTCTTGGTCAGCCGGCTTTTCACCACATCGATTTTTGCCTGCGTCTCTTTATCGACAATGTTCGATACGAGACTCGTCAGCTTGATCGAATCCTTGCGATCTTCGAACAGCTTCAGCTCCAGTGCCTTGTAAAGCCGTTCGTTCGTCCGATAGTTGAACTGTTTTCCGTCGATCGCGAGAGCGCCGATGTAGTTCATAATCTCGCGGCGGAAATCGTCTTTGCGGCTCTCGGGAATGTCGATCTTCTCCTCAATCGATCGCATGAGCCGCTCATCCGGTTCCTCATCCTGTCCGGTGTACTTGTTCTTCACGCGTTCCTTCTGCGTGTAAGCCTTGATATTGTCGATATAGTTCGAGCATAG
>QHXA01000839.1:466-2365 GCA_003222755.1 Acidobacteriota bacterium | reverse complement strand
GAAAGCAATACCCGCGCGCTCGATTACATCCCACTGTTCTGGTTCGTTGGCGTCTATGAGGTCCTCAACCCGGAAGGAACGCTCATCCCGGCCGCACACGTTTGGGCGAGCCGGGCGGCGGAAGCAATGTTCGCAGTGACCATTATTTTTTGCATTACGTACCTCATCAGCTATCGGCGGTATTCGAAAAAGATCTTGGAAGGCGTGGAATCGGATGTTTTTCCAGATCCCTGGCATCAACGCGCGTCCGCCTGGGTCCTTAACCAGACAGTCCTTCGGCATCCGTTTCAGCGCGCCGCGTTCTACTTCATCGGACGCATATTCGGCCGAAGCACGAAGCACCGCTTGTTCATCGCGATGTACAGCGGCGTCGGGCTGGCGGTAACGATCTCCTCATTATTTGTGCTACGCCGCGACGTCGATTTTGTGTTCGCGATTTCACAAAAAGGCGTGATAGAAGCGCCTCTGATTTTGGCCTTCTTCGTAGTATCAGGCCTGCGTGCGACGTTCAATATTCCGTATGAACTCGGTGCGAACTGGATGTTTCAGATCACGACTGGAAGCCGCCCGGCGGAGTATCTGAAGGCAACGCGAAAATGGGTATTTCTGCGCGGCGTCTTACCGGTTTATGCGGTGCTCGCACCGTTGGAATTCGCGTTCTTGGATGCCGGACAGGCGATGTTTCATCTGGCGTTTGGTCTGGCGATTGCAGCGCTGCTGACAGAGTTCTTCTTTTTCAACTTCAAAAAAGTGCCGTTTACCTGTTCGTATTTGCCGGCGAAATCGCACCTGGCATTTCTGGCCGGCGCATACTTGTACGGGTTTACGGTTTACACATTCGTGCTGGCCGAACTGGAAGGCTGGGTTGGAAAGAGTCCGCTGAGGGTTATTATGTTTTTTGGATGCGTTGGTGCGACTCTCGTTTCGCTTTCGTGGTATCGAACCACTGGACGCGATCGCGCGACAGAAATCATTTACGAGGACGATGCGGATCCGTTAGTCCGGCAGTTAAACCTCACCTTCTGAAACAGGTGACGGCTCGAACGGTAAGGGCGGTCTATGAGCGCCCGCGATGCTGCACACTGAGCTCTGAATTTAGGTCCAATTCTCCGCGATATGCATTCTCCAGCAACTGCCGAATGCCCGCATACTCCACCGGCCGCGGATTGGGATATGGATGCTCGATGACAAGCTTTGCCGCACGGTCGAGTTGATCTTCGGGCATGCCGAGTTGCTTCAGAGAAGTCGGGGCGCCGATACGCGTTGCGAGATCATAAAGACCTTGGGCGGCATCCTTGACGCCAAGGGCTTCGGCAACAGTGCGGATCGCTTCCGTTGCGGCGTTATGGTTGAATGCGACGGCGTGCGGAAGAATGACCGTGTGCACGTCTGCGTGCGAAAGACGGAATGTGCCACCCAGGACATGACTGATGTTGTGATGAACCGCCATGCCCACGGAGCCGAGCACCATGCCCGCCAGCCACGCGCCGTAGAAGGCATCAGTGCGCGCATCACGATTTGCCGGTTCCTGCACCACAATCGGCAGTGAGCGTGCGAGAACGCGAATTCCCTCCGTCGCGAGAAGCGACATGACCGGATTCGCATCGCGGGCATACAGGCCTTCGACGCAGTGCGCGATTGCATTCATTCCGGAGGGGCCTGAAACGTTGGCGGGAAGCGAAACCGTCAAAGCCGGATCGTAGATCACCGACTTCGGCAGCATTTTCCGGTCGCGCTTGCCTTTCTTGATATCGCCTTCGGTATAGCCGTAGAAAGGAGTGACTTCAGATCCGCCGTACGTGGTCGGAACGGCGACGACCGGAACGCCCAACTCGAGCCCGACCGCTTTACTCGTATCGATGGCAGAGCCTCCGCCGAACGCGATGATGCTGTCCGCCT
>QHXA01000839.1:0-291 GCA_003222755.1 Acidobacteriota bacterium | reverse complement strand
AAATGACGCGGTAGGCGGGTTGGTTGTAGGTGAAGGTTTGCATCTCAAGAATCAGCAATCGCCCATCGGCGCACGATGGACGATCGCTGATTTAGGCTTCTCATTCCACGCCGAACGCCAGCAGCACATTCCCGCCCGATGCCGCGCTGCTGATCGCGTATCCCGAGCCGACATAGACGCGGCCCCCAACCACAACAGCGCCGGATGTACTGATCGCGCCGCCGTGAGCGGGAACCTTATTGACGGTATCGAATTGCTGTGCGGTATTGAATTCCCACAGCAACTTCCCGT
>QHXA01000838.1 GCA_003222755.1 Acidobacteriota bacterium | reverse complement strand
CATGGCTAATCTGTTGATGACGATTCTGGACAAGGCCGGCATCCCACAGGAAAGCGTCGGCGACAGCACCGGCTTCCTTTCGGAAGTGTAACGGCGCAGGAGTTGCATACATGAAAACCCGATCGAATCGATTTTGGTTGGCGGCGCTGCTGGCTGTCGTTCAAGTCACCGCGTATGGCGCCGGACCCAATGCCGCGGATGCCGCGCAGAGAAAAGATAAGGAAGCACTCCGCGCGCTCGTCAAACTGCACGGCGACGTGAATGCCGCCCAACCTGACGGCACGACCGCGCTACATTGGGCTGCTCACTGGAATGATGCCGAACTCGTGAATCTGCTTCTCAGCGCTGGCGCAAACGCCAAAGCCGTCAACCGCTACGGCGCGACGCCGCTTTCTGAAGCCGTCGTTTCCGGAAGCGCGGCGATGATCGAAGCCCTGCTCAAAGCGGGCGCCAATCCGAACACGCTGACGACAACCGAAGGCGAAACCGTCCTCATGACCGCCGCGCGCTCCGGGAATGTCGACGCCGTTCGCATCCTCTTGGAGCGAGGTGCGGACGCCAATGCGCGCGAAAAGTATAAAGCCGCCGAGCGTCATCCCGAGATCGTAAAACTTCTGTTGGCGCACGGAGCCGATTGGAAAGTGCGTTCTTTCGATCGCGAAACTAAACCTCCGAAGCTCAGTGCCGCTTCATCCATTTCACCGATCGCGCGCGGCGGTTTCACCGCGCTCTCGTTCGTGGCACGCGAAGGCGATATCGAATCGGCCCGCGCTATGCTCGACGCCGGAGTCGACATCAATTACGGCGACGTGGATAACACCAGCGCTCTGATCGTCGCGATCATGAACAAGCAATACACATTCGCGAAGTTCCTGCTCGATCGCGGCGCGGACGTCAACATTGCTGGAGGCTACGGTCGAACGGCTTTATACGCGATCGTTGATATTCGAAATGAAGACTGGTCTACGCTGCCGAACCGTAAGGCGGAAGATCCGTTGCCGAGCCTGCAAATCGTTAACGAATTGCTGGCTCGCGGAGCGAAGGTCAATGCCGCTCTCAACGCACCACTGCCGGGTCGAAGCGGAATGGATTCCGGCGACACGACGTTGGACACGGGAACGACTCCTCTGGAGGCTTTTGCTCGAACACGGAGCCGACCCGAAACTCACAACCAAGGACGGCACTACGGCCCTGATGTTCGCCGCCGGAGTTGGCTATCGGGACAAGAACACGCGCGGCAGCGAGAGCGAAGCTTTGGAAGCGCTGAAACTCGCCATCGAAGCCGGACTCGATCTTCGTCAGGCGAATTCAAAAGGAGAAACCGCACTGCACGGCGCCGCTTCCAGAGGCGCTGATACCATCGTTCAGTTCCTCGTCGAGCATGGCGCCGATCTGAATGCGAAAACGAAACAGGGATTCACGCCACTCGACATCGCCATGGGAAAAGCCAGTCTCGCTCAGCTTCCCGTTCCTCACGACAGCACCGTCGTGCTGCTACGAAAATTCGGGGGTCTTGAGGGGAACGACGGGAAGGAGCTGAAGTAGTGGCCGGGAATTCGATCTGAGAACACAACGACAGAGGTTCAGATCAGAATGATCCGCATGCTCCTCCCGGGCCACGTCAAAAAGTCGAAACCGGAACTTGGAAGCTCCTCCTACGCCTTCAGCGAAGGAGCCGATATGAAAAGCAAACGGCGCGCGATCTTTTTGGCTGCGTCGGTCTTTGTATTCTCCGCTTTCTGCATCACGTTGGCGCAGAATCGGCCAATCAACAACGGTGATGGGCCCGCGACCGAGGGCGTTGGACTTATCCGAAACGATCCCGGCACGTTTGGGGGATACACTCTGATTTCGCCTTTGCAGTCAACCTCCACGTTCCTCATCGATATGACCGGCCGCGTCGTGAAAACGTGGGCCACTGATTCGACGCCATCCAGCATTGCCTACTTGCTCGAGAGCGGAAACCTGTTGCGCGCCGGCCTGGCGCCGAATCCTCCGTTTGGCCCAACTGCCGGGGGCGGCGGCAAGATGCAGGAATTCAACTGGAACGGAGAATTGGTTTGGGATTTCGCTTATGGGACCGCCACCGCGACGCAGCACCACGATTTCACGCGCTTGCCTAATGGAAACATTTTGATGTTGGTCAAAGAAAAGAAGACCGCGGCCGAAGCGATTGCGGCGGGACGGATTCCATCAAGCGTCGAAGGCACGGAGGTCCAGCCGGACAGTGTTGTCGAGATCAAGCCTGTGGGCAATACCGGCGGAGAGGTCGTTTGGGAATGGCACTTGTGGGATCACCTGATTCAGGACATCGACAGAGAGAAAGCGAACTACGGTGATGTGGCTGCGCACCCGGAGCGCGTAGACATTAATTACAATGTCACGCCACGTCAGCGCGCAAATCCCGACTGGACACATTTCAATGCTATCGACTACAACGCGGATCTCGACCAGGTGCTCGTGAGCCTGCGGAACTTCAGCGAAATTTGGATCATCGACCACAGCACAACGTCGAAAGAGGCAGCTGGACGAACTGGCGGACGGCGCGGCAAGGGCGGCGACGTGCTTTATCGCTGGGGTAACCCGCGCGTCTATCGCGCCGGAACGGCGCAGGATCAGCGTCTGTTTGGACAACACAACGCGCATTGGATTCCCAAAGGACTGGCGGGCGCGGGGCACATCCTTATCTTCAACAACGGTGATACTCGGCCGGCTAGCATGTACTCGACCATCGAAGAGATTGTGTTCCCGGCGGACTCCAATGGACGTTACCCGCTCGGACCGGACAAAAAGTTCGGCCCGGATCGGCCCGTTTGGACTTACTCTGCGCCCAATCCTACCGACTTCTATTCGGTGAACATCTCGGGTGCGCAGCGCCTGCCCAACGGCAACACACTGATTTGCGCCGGCGCTCCCGGAATCGTTTTCGAAATCAGAAAAAAATAGTATGGCAATACAACCTGGCCGCCTTCGGAGGGCGCGGCGGTCCTAACGCGCGTAACGTTTTTCGCGCTTATCGGTTCGCGCCGGATTTCCCGGGCTTGAAGGGCAAGCTGTTGGCCGCGGGCAAATCGCTGGAAGAAGTAGCTCGGTAGAAGACAGCAACGGTAACAGCGGCCATAAAGGAATGAAATTAGTTTTACTCTACATTTATTGAATATAGAGTACAAATCACTTTCACGATAACGAATGCGATCGTGACGAAATAAGGGAGGACGAGATCTCATGGGTCGATTCAGCAGAACGGCTGCGTTCACCACTGCCTTGGGCTTTAGCGTCGCCATGTATGCGCAACAGAGCCGCATCGCGAATACTACCTCCAACATCGCGGCGAATGTGACCAACGAAGTCCTGCGCCGCGCCGGCACTGCGAACGATCCGCTGCCTGGAGCCTCGCTGAGCTACGGCCGCACGCAAGGCGAAACGCGCTACAGCACGCTGAAGCAGATCGATGCTACCAACGCCAACCGGTTGGGGTTGGTCTGGTCGTATGCGATGGGCGCGGGCGGTGGCAATCAGGAAGGGACGCCGCTGATGTGGAACAACACGCTTTACGGCATCACGACGTGGAGCGTTGTGTTCGCGCTGGACGCGCGCACCGGCAAGGAACTGTGGCGCTGGGACCCCGAGGTCAACCAGACCACGGTGCGCCCAGTGATCTGCTGCGGGATCGTGAATCGCGGCATCGCGCTCTATAACGGTATGGTTATCGCGCCGGCAATCGACGGCCGTTTATTCGCTCTGGACGCGCGTACGGGCAAACCGGTGTGGGAAACGCGCGTGGTGTATCCGCAGGATCAGTACACATTAACGATGGCGCCGCGCATCGCCGGCGGCAAGGTGATCATCGGCGCGTCCGGTGGCGATAAGCCCACGCGTGGCCAGTTCGTGGCCGTGGATGCGCAGACTGGTCATCTTGCATGGCGCTTCTACACGGTGCCGGGCGATCCATCAAAGCCGTACGAGAACCAAGCGATGCGCACTGCCGCGAAGACCTGGGGCGGCGAGTTCTACAAGAATGGCGGCGGTGGGGCCGTGTGGGATGGTTTTGCTTACGATCCCGATGCCAATCTTGTCTACGTCGGCACGGGCAACGCCGAGCCGTGGGTGCAGAAGTTCCGTGGCGCGCAGAATGTCGACAATCTGTACACGTGTTCGATCCTGGCAGTCGACCTGACCACTGGTCAGCTGAAGTGGTACTACCAGACCGTACCCAACGACAACTGGGACTTCGACAGTGTCCAGCAGTTGATGTTGCTGGATCTCAACATCAACGGGCGCATGCGCAAGGTCATCATGCAAGCGGCCAAAAACGGCTTCTTCTACGTGCTGGACCGCGTAACCGGCGAATTCATCTCAGCCGAGCCTTTCGTGAAAGTGAGCTGGGCGCTCCGTATGGGTGAGGGCGGCCGGCCTGTGGTGAACCCCGCGGCGTATTACGATCAGGATCCCATCTCGATTTATCCGACCGGCGGCGGTGCTCACAACTGGGCTCCGATGTCCTACAATCCCAACACGGGACTGATCTACATTCCAGCCTCTTACCAGAGCTTCCCCTATCAGGCTCAAGCAGAATTCAAGCCCGGTTCTACGGGCTATGTTCGTCCTTCGGGTCAGACGAAAACGATTGAGCCGTCCTTCGGTCCGGAACCGCCACAGGGCGCGCGCGGCGGATTGCAGGCGTGGGATCCCGTGAACCAGAAGCTGAAGTGGAATGTCGAAGGTGGCGGCGGTATTGGCGGCGGGACCGTGACCACCGCGGGCAACCTGGTGTTCCAGACGATCAATGACGGCCGCTTCCGGGCGATCCGCGCCGATAACGGCGAGGTTCTCTACGAGATGAAGACCGGGCGGACGGGCATCGCTCCGCCCATCACCTACGAAGTGGACGGCAAGCAGTATGTGGCATTCGGCGGAGGCTTGGGCCGCGCCGCAACTGTCGTGGGGCCGAACAACGCGAACGTGGATTACGCACCGATCGTGTTCGTGTTCACGCTGGACGGCACGGCT
>QHXA01000835.1:2822-3728 GCA_003222755.1 Acidobacteriota bacterium | reverse complement strand
CAGGAGGCTCGCGGGGAATTGGTAGAGGCATCGCATTGAAACTGGCGGAGCAGGGCGTCAAGATCGCTATTCACTATTACCAGAATGAGGCGGCTGCCACCGATACCCTGATGAAGGTCCGGGAACGCGGTGCCGATGGGCTCGTACTGCAGGCTGACGCGTCCCGAGGACATCCACCGCATGTTCAACCGGATCCAAAGTGATTTTGGCCGTCTGGAGATCCTGGTGAGCAACGCGCGGCCGGAGCTCCCGGCATTCTACCGACCTCCTATGACCATCACGCTTGAGCAGTGGCATGCGGCGCTGGACTCGCAGGCTCGCGCATTCCTCATCGAAGTCCAGGAAGCCGCCCGCCTGATGGCAGATGGGGGCAGAATCCTGGCCATCACCTACTCGCCCAGTGGCCGTACCGGAAGCTGGCAACCGTGGGTCGCCATGGGTTCTGCCAAGGCCGCGCTGGACTCGCTGGTGCGCTACTTTGCGGTAGCGCTGGGCCCACGGGGCATCACCGTAAACGCTATCAGCCCTGGTGGGATTTTCGGCGCGCCCAACCCGGTGGAGGGCAGTATTTTGCGCAGCTTGCCACCGGCAGTCCAGGAAGCCATTCAATCTTGGCATGAGAGCGGCTGGACGCCGATGCGACGGCTCGGCACGCCTGCCGATATCGGCAACGCCGTGATGCTCTTGTGCATGGACGAAGCCAGTTTTATTACGGGACAAATTCTGCACGTGGACGGCGGAGCATCCATCATGGATACCGTTTTCCCACTCGATATTCAGCGTGGATAGGTAGACCAGGATAAGAGACAACTTGGTGAAATTTCAGGCTACCAATGGAGGGCTGATTGGCCGGTGGAGCGCGAATGAGCAAACCGAGATCTCTATCAACGGAGATCGCGGGGCCTT
>QHXA01000835.1:564-2644 GCA_003222755.1 Acidobacteriota bacterium | reverse complement strand
ACGATCAAATAGGTCTCCCCGTCCTCCAGGACAGAACCTGCTGGCTTATCAAGCAATTTGAAATGCCGATTGTATCCGTCATATTGCACCCGAATGAAAGTCATGAGGGCCTCCTGTCCATTCAACGCCGCATCCAAAAACGGTATGATCTCGTTGTGAAGGATTAGAGAACCGCGACGGATTCCTGTAAAGCAGTTTTTTTGATGATGTCGATCGCCCGGCTGAAAAACCCCTTGGACTGGAGCCCGCGATCCATGTATATCTCTCCATCATGAACCGATTCGCCCTTCGCGGCGCGATAGCGTTTAGCATTCCGGTCTTATTCGTTTTTGTGTTTTCGGTGGTGCACCCTGCGGGCTACTACTTTCTGGCCGCGGGGCCGCTCTGCGGGCTTGCCGGGGGACTGGCGTTCGGGCGCAGGTGGGGACTGCCGATTGTGCTAGGCCTCTGCTTCGGGCTGATCGGCCTGATGTTCTCACTTCAAGACACGCGATCAGCGCTATTCAGCGATGTCATATGGACTGGTTTCGTCTCCGCCTTTCTGTTTTGGGTGGCCGGCGGTTGCGCCATGCTGACTTTACCTGCGGACCTGCGCTTCAACGGCGCCGCCGCTCTGGCCATTCCTGGAGCGATCGCGGGGATGGCGTTTCAGTTCTTCTACGGCCCCGCCCATTTTCTCTTCGATCTTGGCTCTCGGAGGTGGTGGGGAGATTCACCGTGGCCACACCTGCTTCTTTGGTTGATTGCTGGAGCCGGTGGAGGATGGCTGCTGGGATTGAAGTGGCAGCAGGATCTCTCACGGGAAAAAGCGATGAAGTTCAGTCCACGAAATCCGTGGGCCGAGGCTTCGATCGTATGCGGTTTACTTGGATTGGGACTTGGAGGTCTGTATTTTCTTCAGTCGAGACTTCCTCTAGGTCTCTTTAATTCTTTATCACCGGCTTCCGCGGCCGCAGATTGGTTCTGGGGCTGGGGCCTGCTTGCGGCGGGCGTGGCTGCAATCGCCGCAGTGAAACCGAACCGGCGCTTGCGCGCTGCGCTGGGAATTGCTCTCGCCTTGACCCTAGTGGTTTCGTCTTATCGCCTCGAAGCGAATCCCTGGAAATCACAATTCAATTCAAAATACGCCGAGAAATTGCTGCACGAAAATGCCGCCTCAGGAGATGCCATTTACGCGGGTAATCTCATCCTGGCCCAAGCTGCCTTGGATAACAACGACCTTGCGAATGCAAAGCGGTACTTCTTACAAGCCGCGACCACACCCGGTGCGCGCCGCATCGAGCAAAATGGGCTCGACGTATCCGTTGCCCGACTCCTATTCGACCGCGGAGAAAAGGATGCCGTTCTCGAATATCTGCACCGCGGCCGGGATCTGTGGCCACAGGGCGCGCAAGTGATCAGTCGTTGGGAAGCGGCAATTAAAGCGGGCCGCCGCCCAAACTTCAACACACGCGGGCCCGGTGGGCAGCAAGGCATTCCGCAAGATCGATAATCAGTACCGGCTCACAGTCAATTTCACCGGTCCGCCATACGCCGTAACGGAAAGTACGGTTCCGCGGCGGAGCAGCACGGGTTCCTTGAAGACGTAAGGCGTGGGCCAATCCTGCGGGAAATCTTTTGCAAATAGCAGAACATCGGTGCTGCCGTCGGGCTGCCGTGCAGATATTTCAACCGATTTTGCCTTCACGTCCAGGTGCAGCGCGACAGCATGAAGGTCGGCGATTAACTTCGTTTCTCCGTGAAAGCGGTTCGCCGTGCCCAGTTCTTTGGCTCCGAGCACCAGATCGGACATCGTGTTCGGCGCCGGCTTATCAGCAAAAAACAATCCAAGCGTACCGCGGTCGATGATTCTTTCATTCACCCGCTGATAGTGGATCTCCGCCAAAACGTGAGATCCTGCCGGCAGTTGAAACGCGGCACCCGAAGGCAACTCCATGAAGCCGTACCAGGGCGTCCAGCTTCCAATCCATTGCCCTGTTTCCCGGATTTTGAAAACAGCGGCACGCACGATACGGCGATCGCCTGGCATGTACTCGATCGCGCGAATCCGGCGTGGTGCTTTGAGTCCGAGATCCACGTC
>QHXA01000835.1:0-507 GCA_003222755.1 Acidobacteriota bacterium | reverse complement strand
TCCCAATTGCCAGTGGCCGAAATCTGCCTTCGCACGCACGGCAGCGCGCGGTCTGCCGGAGGAGTCGACCACGTTCGTAAATACTGTTCCCGAATTCCGGGGGCCGAGCCCTTCAACCCACGAGATGATGAACTGTGTCTCGCGCAATGTCAGACTGTTGTCGTTTACGAATTGTCCATAGCCGGGGACGGCGGGCCACGGCGGCATGTGGCGGGCAATCACATCAGCGCGAATCTTGCGTCCTTGAAGCCACGTTTGTTCATAAGTTTCGAGCGGAAAGGAAGGGCCGTTCTCAACATGACACATCACGCAGTGCTTGTTGAGAATGCGCACGATCTCGCGATCGAACAGAACGGTCGTGGTGAGGGTTTCGTGGGAGAACGCGCGAACGCAAAACATCAGGATCGCGGTGGCGACGAGCATTATTAAATTGCGAAATCGTGGGCGGTCATAGACCGCCCCTACAGCTTTATTGCCCAGCCACGACATTGAACGTAAATGCGAATG
>QHXA01000077.1 GCA_003222755.1 Acidobacteriota bacterium | reverse complement strand
CTTCACTGTCAGCTTGCCCACAGGAAAATTCGGGAACTCCGCCATTTCTCCCTGTATGACAATTGTTCCTGCCTTACGCTTGAGAGCATCCACTCCCAGAAGAATCGGCATCGTCCCTGCCCCAGCCGTGCAGTCCAACACGACGTCAACGCCGCGACCGCTCGTGATTTCCATGATGCGCGTGAGCGGCTCTTCTTTTTCCACATGGATGACGTAATCGGCACCCAGAGCCTTTGCGACTTCGAGGCGCGCCGTATCTTTCGAGGTGCCTGTGACAATGATGAGAGAAGCGCCCGCCTGTTTGCAGATCACTGTCTGCGAGAGACCCTGTTGGCCCGGGCCCTGGATAAGCACCGTTGAGTTATAGCCGACGCCGCCGTCGAAGAGCGACCATTCCACGCCGTTGGCCATTGGAGTGACGAGTCCTGCCAGTTCGGGTGTAACGCCCTTGGGCACGCGGTGTACGACGGCGTTCCAGGGAAGGTACACGTATTGCGCGAATCCGCCCCACAAATGAGGTGCCTTCTCAGCCGATGTATAGCCATAGCGGACCGCGTCCGGGTTATGGCGCCAGTCGGTATTTTCGCAATGGCGGTATTGGCCGACATGGCACGACTCACACTTCCCACACATGACGTAATGCTCGACGAACACCAGGTCGCCTTCCTTGAACCCCTTCCGCCGCGCGAACTCTCTGCCGGCCTTTGCGATGACGCCGATGTTTTCGTGACCCATGATGACCGGCGCGTTTGAAGGCGGCGTCTTGTACATCTTGACGTCGGTCCCGCAAATTCCGGCGACCTCCATCTTCAGTAACGCGCTATCCTCGGGAACATCCGGCATCGGGAATTCGCGGATCTCCGTCGTGCTCGGGCCGACTCGCACTGCGGCCAGGACTTTTTCCATCGTCTGAATTCCTCCGATTCCTGTGCAAGAATACATCACGCAGCAGAAGTTTATGGAAAAGGTGACCATTCCTACGCTTCACCAGATGAAGCGCGACCGACGAAAAATCGTTGCCGTGGTCGCGTGGGATTTCCAGATCGCGCAAATTGCAGATCGCGCGGGCGTGGAGATCATCTCGGTTGGGGACTCGGTCGGCATTAATCTTTGGGGCCGCTCGGATCCGCTGGATATAACGCTGGACGAAATGATCATCGTCTGCAAAGCCGTCCGCCGTGGCACAACGCGAGCTCTGGTCAGCTGCGACTTCCCTTTCGGGCCGCTCCAAGACGGCACAGAGAGCGCTGTAAGAGCCGCTGTACGAATTGTCGAGGAAGCGGGCGCAGACATGGTCAAGCTGGATGGCGCGGCAGAGTTCCCCGACGCGGTAACCGCTATCACGCGCGCCGGCATTCCGGTGTTTGCCCAATTTGAAATGAATCAGCAGGCGACAGAGAACATGACTTCAAAGTTCGTTGCCGACGCGCTGCGCCTGGAACGTGCCGGCGCTTCTCTCCTCGATTTCAAGCGTTCCGGACCCATCGCGGGGCCCGCGGTCGTGAGCGCCGTCTCGATTCCGGTCATTGGAGGGATGGGTGGCGGCCCATGGCTCGACGGCCGGATCCGAATGGCGCATGCCGCGAGCGGTTATGCGGCAAGCGCGCTCGAATCGAACACCGAGAGTTACGCGAATGTCGCACGAATCACATTGGACGGCCTCGCCGCGTATGCGGATGACGTCCGCGCCGGACGTCAGATCAAAGGCGGCGTGCGAGCTTGATCGACGATAGTGGTTGGGTAGGGCCACTCAGGCTAAAGAGATAAACTGAGACACTACCGTCTGAGATGCCAGGTTCAATCCCATATTTCGGATTTCGGATTTGAGATGCAGGATTTGTCCAATTTCGAAATGTGATTGGAATACAGCCGACTCAGGAGAATATCTTGCCTACGGCAGTCATCGACGGCATCACGACACGATACGAAGTGGTCGGCTCCGGGCCGCCGCTCCTGATGTATTCGCCTGCCGGATTCGACGCAACCCTCGATAAGTGGACGACGCAGGGTATCTACGCAAAAATCAGGGTGCTCGATCACCTGTCCGAAAAATATCGCTGCATCATTTTTGATCGGCGGGAGTGCGGGCAGTCCGGCGGCCGCGTCGAAGCCCTCACCTGGCGCCACTACGTAACGCAAGGCAAGGGCCTGCTGGACCATCTGAATATCAAGCGCGCACACCTCATGCGTGGCTGCATGGGATGCTGCCCGGTCCTCGCTTTTGGCATCGCTCACCCAGCTGTCCCGCTGAGCCTGATTTTGTATTGGCCTGTTGGTGGCGCGAAATATCGCATCAACAGCCGCCAACGCTTCGCCGACCATTTGTCGTTCGTGCGGCAGCGCGGCCTGGAAGGAGTTGTCGCTCTAATAAAGACAGAAGGCAAAACGTTCGGCGCCGATCCGAGAGGCGGACCATGGGCCACCGTCATCCGGAATGACCCAGCCTTCGCTGAGTCTTACGCCAGGCAAGACGTGGAGAACTACACTGTGATACTAGACCGCATGGGGCGCGCGCTGTTCGATCGAGACACCGCTCCGGGTGCGGAACCGGAAGATCTGTTTCAACTCGACGTTCGCGCCCTTATCGTGCCGGGCCGTGATGCCTCACATGCGACCTCGGCGGCGAGGTACCTGGAAGAATGCCTGCCGAAGTCTGAATACTGGGACGCGCCAGTCGGCGACCAAACCGAAGAGGCGGCCAACACGCGACTGCTCGACTTCCTGGACAAGGTCACTTCTGAGTTCCCAGACGACCAGTGACGCCTTCCACCTACGGACGGCCCGTCCACCCGGCTCTCAACTTCGCACGATCGATCTGACGGCCGCGGAGGTAGACATTGCCAATTCTTCTCGTATTCGTGATGTCGTCCAGAGGATTCGCGTCGAGCACGACGAAGTCGGCGCTCTTGCCGGGTGCGATCATTCCCAGGTCATCGAGGCCCAGGATTTCAGCAGAGTTCCGCGTCGCCGCCACGATGACTTGTGCTGGTGTGATGCCGGCAGCGACCATGTTTTCCAGTTCAGTGTGCATGGTCCAACCGATGAACTGATCGCCCTGCTGTCCACCGCCGTCGGTGCCCACGCCAATCTTGACGCCTGCTGCGTTGAGCTTCGCGATGCCGCGGGCGAGACGATCCCACGCGTCTTGTGCTCGCTTGAGCGCATCGGGTGATCTCTCCGGAAACCGGCCCTGCAGCCGCTTGATCTGCTCAGCCGACACAGTCTCGGCGACGAGCGAGTGCGGCGGATTAAGCCATGGCGCGTAGATTGCCCGGCGGGGTCCGCCGAGCGCGCTCAGCACGGCGGTGTTCGGATGCTGCTTGAAGAGGGCCACGAGCTCGTCATCAACATCGCTGATCATATGCGCAAAGATGTCGATGCCGGCGCGGAGCAACTCTTTGGCATCCGCCAGACCCGTTGCATGCACGGCGACGCGCATGTTGTGTTTATGGGCCTCATCGATGATCGCGCGATACAAGTCGGGTGTCAGTTTCTTCACGCTTCCGCCGCGGTCGTCCACCCAGGTTTTGACGATTTTGACCTTCTGCGCCGCCAGTTCACCCACGCTCGCTCGCGCTCCTTCTTCAGTCGTGACGACGTAGGCCGCGTGCCGCATGTTGGTCGGCGAGATCTCGTCAATCGGCGATAAGCCCCGGCCGGCGGTCAGAAAGCGCGCCGCATCGGGGTACTTGCCGGCGAGGAGCTCATCGCGTATCTGGTACGGCAGAACTCCGAAATCGGTTCCCATGGCCTGGCTGGCGGCAACGCCAAAGTAGGCGAACCGGTACATGTGGTCGAGAATGTTCTCTCTCGTGTAATTCTGCGAACCACTGGTGAGGTTCTTCATGTAGCCGATGTGGGAATGCGCGTCGATGAGCGCGGGAATGACAGTCTTGCCTGTCAAGTCGACACGCGTGGCTCCCTCTGGAATCTGTAGCGCACCCTTGGTTCCGACGCGGGAGAACCGGTCGTTCTCGACGAGAAAGGCGGAATTCTCGATCGGTCCTCTGCCGTCGCCGACGATGAGCCGCGCTCCTTCGAACAGAATCACACTTTTTGAAGTTCCCTGCCTTTGGGCCGTGGCGTTTGTCCGCCCAATTGTGAGGAGCAAACAAGTGACGAGCACGAATGCTGACCGATGCATTCGACCTCCTTTGACGAACTCCGAGCCGATCCCGCCCAGTACGTGCGCGGCGTAGCGGGGTCTTAACGATGCCGTGTAAAGTAACCCCACTCTTACAAGAATGAGCGGCGGGATTTTCACAATCCTGATCCCTGAACCTCGGTAACGTCGGGGATCTCGCAAAAAACCTAATCGATCTTGATGCGTGATCGGAACTGCTGGTTCTCGTTACAGACGAACTCGATAGGTTCTTCGTCGGTCAGGAGACGCTGGTTGATTCGTACCGTGAACGGTGTGGTGTAGGCCTTCGAGTCGTCGATCGTGACGTCGATCTCCAGCTTGCCGAATATCGGACGGCGGAATCGCTCGATGAATCGTGCCTGCTCGGAATAGGGACTGCCGCGCACGTCCAGCCAGCCGTCATACGGACCGGATTCGGCGCCGCGCAAGTTGTTCGTCTCGACGACGAGGGTATCACCTTCCCAGCGGCCGACCGAGTAGCCGTACCACCAGGGCTGCGGCTCCCCTGGCGTTGGAAGCGGCCGTCCGTCCATATAGATGTAGCGCAGTCCGTAATTGGACTCATAAAGGATGACGATCAGCTTCGGCGTCTGCACGATCTTGCGCGGCTGCGGCTGCATATGAAACTGTGTAATGCCCATCGGCAGGCAGTTCGCGTCGGGATTATCCTTGCTGTTTGTCGCCATCCGTTTCTTCTTTAGCTCCTCCGCCCACGGCGTTAGGGGCAAGCCGCCCGGAAGATTTGCACCAATGTCCCAGAAGGTGGCCGTTGGCGGCGACTTCGGATCAGCAGGAAACGGCGAAGCCGGCGGCTCGACCGCAACGCCGCGCGTCCCGTCACGATCGGTCACGACCCCAGCGAGTTCGCGCGGCGGCGGGTCACGGTCAGCTCTGGTCCAAACGCCGGTGAGATCCGGTTTGCCGTCCGGCGTCCGCGGCATTGGCCCTTCCATGAGAACGCGGCCTTGAGCATCGCGCCCAACATCCCGCTCCGGGTACTTCGGCCACTGCGCCGAAAGCGATATGGAAGATGCCGCGACTATGACAACAAGAGCGGTGGCGCGCTTCATTGGTGCTCTCCTTGATGGTTCTAATGTTCTACCGGTTTTCGGTTTGGCTGGATGCCGCAAACAACCTCTGACCGGTGCTGGCCAATGTCACTGCTCTGGCATTCGCGTGGTTGCTTCCATCTTTTGCGCGACTGGCTTCCACCGTCACGGCATCGCCAACTTTCATCGAATTCCTGGTCCAGCCGGATCTCATCAGCCCATTCGGGCTCCCCATTTCGAAGCCCCAATTCGTGACGTTACCCGCCTCGTCTTTCACATCGATGTAGAACCAGGTGTGTGGATTCATCCACTCGATTTTCGTCACCGTACCCGTCAGCTTGAGCGGTTTATTGGCATCAAATTCAGCCGCGAAAGAATGGTGCGCGAACGATGGCACGGACGCCAGGAGCAACACCAGGCCGGCGACACAAACGGCGAAGAGACTTCTCATCATCACAACCTCCGACCGACTAGGACTTTATATACCGCACTGCTAACTGTGAACAGATTTTTCGGGACTAGATCATTTTGAATTTCCTGCGACGGAATTTCAAAGTGACCCAGTACCGGTTTCAAACTGACGCACTACCGAATTTCCTGTTGCCGTCTGATCTCGCCGTGCACTAGTCTCTTGACGCTTATGACGCAGTGACATGTCTGTACCCGCGGCGGTGGAACGAATTGGGATTCACCGGCGAAGCGCCAGAGATTTTCACCTTTGAAAAAGACATATAGTGAGCTCACCGACGATCTGTACCGGCGCCTGTGCGGCCGCTTTATCGAAGAATACGCAAACAAGGTCATCCTCATTCACACGGTGGATGAACGCAGCTGGGCGCATCCGGCGATCCTCAGTTACTTCGAAGTCGTTGCCATCGACTGTCGCAACATCAGGCTTGCCGCCTACACGAATAGCCAGACGACGGAAAACATGCGGAAGCGAGGTAAGGTCACGTTGTCGGTGTTCGACGAGCGCCTCGCCGCCTACATCAAAGGCACTGCGACCGAGCTGTGCGCTCAGATGCGCTCCGCTCCTCACAATTCGAAATTGAATGTTTTCGTTGAGCAGGTGCTGATCGATTCCGCGGATCCGGTGCTGGAACCGGGCGCTTACATTACGAGCGGAATCAGATATCAGAACCCGAACGCTGGAAGTCTTGGCGTGCTTCAAGAACTGCTGCTGCACTAGGGTTCAGAGCAAATTTTGAAATTGGACGAAATGTCTTCGCTTGATTGAGTGTGAAGTAGTTCAGCTCTTGTTCCGCATCCTATACATCGCCCTATTCGCTTTGTGGAGCCGCTTCCATTTGCGTTTCAGCTCCAACTCCGCGGACATATCCTGCTTCCGTTCCAGAAACGCGAGTTCTTTTCGAAGCTTGATGTAACTGTCGTAGCGACCGTTCGACACGTCTCCATCGTTCAACGCAGTGAGAACTGCGCATCCAGGCTCTGCAACATGCCGGCAATCACGGAAGCGGCACTCGGAGGCCAAGCGCTCGATCTCATCAAAGGCGTGGTTCAAGTTCTCTTCACTGGCCCATAGCTGGATTTCCCGCATGCCGGGCGTATCGATCAACAGAGCGCCGCAAGGAAGTACGACCAGACTTCGCGATGTTGTGGTATGCCGTCCGCGGCCATCTTCGCTAACCGTGTTCACCGCTTGCCGGTCAAAACCGCACAGCCGATTGATTAAGGTTGATTTGCCAACCCCGGAAGATCCGACTAGTGCCACAGTGGTGCCGCTATGAAGATGCGGCTCGAGTTGCTCCAGACCGAATCCACGTTGTGCACTGATGGGATATACGGGAACACCGGGAGCGGCAGCCTCCGCCTCGAATTGAAACTGCGTTACGTCCTCGCGTAGATCCGCTTTGTTCAAAACAATCACGGGCTGCGCACCGCCCTCCCAGATGAGCATCAGATATCGTTCGAGCCGCCGCAAATTGAAATCTCGATCAATAGCGCTCACGACGAATACGGTGTCCATATTCGCGGCCACAATTTGCTCGTCTGTCCGGCGGCCTGCGGCTTTGCGCGACAGTTTGCTTCGTCGCGGGAGGACGTCGTAAATGGCAGCACCGTCGCTCTCGACCCAGTCTCCAACGGCAGGCCAGTCTTCCACGGTGGCCAGTCGGTGTCGCAGACGTCCAGACATCTGCGCTAGAAAATCTTCACTCGCCGATAACAAACGCCACGTGTTCTTGTGCACTTCGATCACGCGGGCTGCGAAATGTGTGCTTCGTTCTTTCTTCTGCCATGCTTCTTCGTAAACGGAATTCCATCCAAGTTGAGAAAGTGTCATTTCCAAATCCTCGCCAAAAAAGTGGGAAGTTATGCCGCGTGTGCAATCAGGCGCACTACGGCCGCCATTGGGATTGCTGGAGTCGGAAGCTGCCGTGGATTAGCCGGCTATCTGGAAGACAGACGGACGGCAGTTCTTGTGGCAAGGACTTGGATTGTCAGCAGAAGGCACCTCCGTAGCAGTTTGG
>QHXA01000834.1:5121-5582 GCA_003222755.1 Acidobacteriota bacterium | reverse complement strand
TCGCCAGCGTTCCCTTTGAGTCACGGGATCCCATGCGACGAGCATTCCGCGCTGTCCTTCAGGCGCGACCGGTCCAATGGCCGCAGGAGAGGGACGCGCCGACGTGGGCTGCGGTGCGGGCTCCGCGCCCGGAGTGGCGCCCCGGTTGCCGCGAATGATTCCGATATTTCGTTCTCCCGGTTTGTAAACGAAGTTCGTGTCGAGCGTGAATGTGCTCGTGCTGCTTGTTGATGTTGGAATGTAAACCAGACCCGTGTTCGGATTAAACGACATCGGCGCCCAGTTGTGCGCGCCGCCGGGACCCGGCGCCAACGTGATGCTCTCCCTGTTTTGATCGTAATGAGCTTCGGGATTGATGATGGGGCGTCCGGTTTCCTGATCGATGCCTTTCGCCCAGGTGACCTGGGCAAACGGCTGAGCGGAGATGAACGCACCGGAGACACGGTCGAGAACGTAATAAA
>QHXA01000834.1:3000-5083 GCA_003222755.1 Acidobacteriota bacterium | reverse complement strand
GAGGTCCGCGAGTATGAATCCTTGAACGCTGTCATAGTCCCAGGAGTCGCCGGGAACGGGCTGGTAGTACCACTTCAACTCGCCGGTTTCCGGCTTCACCGCAAGAATCGAAGCGACGAAGAGGTTGTCCTTCCCTTTAGACTGGCGAAGTTCTTCCGGCCACGGGCCACCATTGCCGGTGCCGACATAAATAAGGTCGGCTTCGGGATCATAGGCCATGCCGTCCCACACGGTGCCGCCGCCTCCCATCTTCCACCAGTCGCCGGACCATGTTTCGGCGGCTTTCTTGAGCGCAGGATTTTCGAACGGCTTTGAGGGATCGCCCGGAATCGTATAAAACCGCCACGCGAACTGGCCGGTGTTCGCATCATATGCGGCAAAGAAGCCGCGAACCGGAAACTCGGCGCCGCTGACGCCGATGATCACTTTGCCTTTTGCGATTCGCGGCGCCATGGTGATCGTATAGTTGTCTTGCGGAAATGCGACACGGGCTTCCCAAACCGGCTTGCCGGTCTCCGCATCCAAGGCCTCGAGCCGGCCATCGATCACCGGAGCGATGATCTTGCCCTGATATACGGCGATACCACGATTCACAATGCCGCAGCAGATCTTCGGACGGACGGCCAGTTGGTTGACTTCGGGATCCCAACGCCATTTCTCTTTCCCGGTCCGCGCATCGACTGCGAAGACGACGCTCCAGTTCGTGATTCCATAAAGATTGCCGTTCCAGAACAGCGGCGTCGCTTCCTGATTGCCGCCGCCCGGACCTATGTCATGCAACCAGGCGAGACCGAGCCGGCTGACATTGCTGGTGTCGATCTGTTTGAGCGGACTGTATCGCGTCTCGCCCGGCGTCAGGCCGTAGGTCAGCCATTCTTCGCCGGCTTTGCCTGCGTTACGCAGCGTCAGGTCATCAACTCGTCGCGTCTGCTGGCCTGCCGACATCCAGGTCGCGAACAGGAGTCCCGCGACAGACGAAAACAAAACCGTCATTTTTCGAACGCGCATCATCAACCTCTCTGAATTGATCTCGGGAACGGAGAGACGCAAGGATACCAGAGCCGACGCCGCTTGGGCGGGTAAACGGGCTTTGCCCAAAAAGTCGGGCGTAAGCGACCCACTGCCGCCATCGGCGGCTCTCCCCCTCAGGAATAGGCTCGCTGATGTTGTGCCGGCTTTAATGTTCCCCTTGTAGGGGGACGGCCGCCGCGCGAAGCGCAAGCGCGATAGCGCGCAGCCTCAACGCAGGGGGTCGCTCGCACACCATCCTCCAGGCACTCTTTGTGCAAAGCCGTGTAAACGATCCGCTGACTGCGCTGCGCTTCGAGTCATGCTCATCCATTACATACTTCACCAACATCCGTGCTAAGCTGCGCGCCATGAAACTCGGGAGGCTCGTTTGCCTTCTCCTGTTCTCTCTCACCGCATTCGCGCAGCAGCCGCGCACGTACGTACTGAAGGCCGCCCGACTGTTCGATAAAGCGAACTCCCCTCCGTGGCGAAGGAGCGGAGTTTTCGCGACCAAACCTCACGGCAAATGTCCGTCGCGGGCTAAAGCCCGCGACTACGCACGGCGGTAATGGCTTCCAGCGCAACAAAAAGAGGAGGAACTTTGGGCGAACATCAACGCATTGCAAAACCATTAACTCACGCTCTTGGCATTGCGGTGAGGCTGGCAGTTTTCTTGGTACCGGGTATCGCTGCTGCTCAAAGCGAGTGGTTGACTTGGGGCTACGATCAACAACGTACTGGCTGGAACCAGTCGGAGAGAGTGCTCACTAAGGACAATGTTTCTCAACTCGAATTGAAGTGGAAAGTTCAGCTGTCGACTGCTCCAAGGGAGGAAGTTCTTTCAACTTTAACCGCGCCGTTGGTCGCTAGTGTGAACGGACCGACGGGCCCCGTGACCCGTGTGTTTGTAGTGGGAAGCGACAACACCGTTTACGCTATCAACTCGGAGACGGGTGAAGTCGCTTGGCAAAGGCACTTCCCCAACACCATGACCCCGCCCACCCGCGCGGATTATCGCTGTCCCAACACTCAAAATGCTACTCCGGTGATCGACAAAGAGGCGGGCATCATT
>QHXA01000834.1:0-2981 GCA_003222755.1 Acidobacteriota bacterium | reverse complement strand
AGACCGCATGCCGCCAGCCGACTTCACAACTCCTTTCGCGCGCAACTGGAGCCTGAACCTGATCGATGGATTCATTTATTCATCGACGGCCCGTGGCTGTGCGGACACACCCACCCGCTTCACAGCCTTGGATTTGAAGAATCCGGCACGGCCAACCGTGGACTTCTATACCAGCGCCGGAGTGCCACCCGGCTCTCGGAACCGAGAAGACCCCTCGGGCGCATGGGGGCGCGGTGGCTTGGTTCTAGGGCCTAAGGGCATTTACGCCCAGACTGCAGACGGTCCTTATGATCCGGCCTCCGGTCAGTTAGGCGAAACGGTGGTCGCGGTGAGTTTGAAAAATTTTCGTCTGGTGGACTCGTACACTCCGGCGAACTGGGAATATCTCAATAAGAAGGATCTCGATATCGGCTCGGTCAGTCCGGTGATCTTTCCGTTCGAGAAATGGACGCTAGTGGGATCGGTAGGTAAGGAGTCTGTAATTGCCCTGTTGGATGCGAATAAGCTGGGCGGCGCTGACCACCACCCGCTTTATCAATCTCCTCGCTGGGGTAATGATGAGGAAATGCTGCATGATCGGGGAGTATGGGGATCGATGGCGACTTGGCAGAACGGCCAAGGAAAACGATTCCTGTTTATGCCCATGCAGGGCCCGCCATCCAAAGGCGCGCCACGGTTCAAATATACCTACGGAAATACGGAGCAGGGCAGCATCATGGCATTCGAAGTCCGCATGGATCCGGATAAGGGCAAACCAGTGCTGGACCCGGTCTGGATCTCCCGCGACATGCATGCTCCGGATCCTCCTGTAGTGGCGAACGGAGTAGTCTACGCGCTCCAAACCGGAAAAAATGCGACGGAGACCCGCTCGGGCGGAAAGCTCCCCACGCCGAACGCGATCCTGTACGCTTTCGACGCGGATACCGGGCAGCAGCTATATTCGAGCGAAAAGCTGATCGACAGCTTTACTCATTTCAGCGAACCCGTCGTGGCCGGAGGCAAGGTGTACATCTGTACGTGGGACGGGAAAGTTTATGCTTTCGGCCTGAAGAAGTGACGATCACTCGTCATTCCTCATTGAATCGTCCAGGTTCTGAACCTACTTCGAATCCGGTTTCGACGATTCGGCGGCGCGCCACAGGATATAGGACTGAATGGCGCGGACTTGATCGGGTGTATAGATGTCTTTAAATGACGGCATGCCTGAGTCCTCGCGCGCGCCGCGAAGCACGATGTCTTCGAACTGCTCATGAATGTCCTTGGGCGCGTAGCGCAGGTCGGGCAAAGCGCCGGCGACCGCGTTGTAGCCGTGGCAACGGGCGCACTGATCATTGAAGAGTAGGCCGCCTTCATGAATCGTTTTCGCCGATGCGTTCGTCCGGATGGCTGGTGTTGGAACTGCGTTGCGCTGGAACTGGCGGGCATTCAGTTTGGCGGTTCCGCCAAGCGCGAATGTCAGGATGCGTCCGTAACCCGGCCGGATCTTGCCCATGTTTGGCGGATTCCACCCGCCTCCACCTCCGATATAACCGGCCATCACTGAGACGTACTGAACACCGTTAATGCGATACGTGATGGGAGGCGCCAGGATTCCCGTTCCGGCATCGAATTCCCAGAGCTTCTTGCCGTCGGTGGCGCGATATGCGGCCAACATACCATCCCCGCGGCCCTGCACCACGAGGTTGCCTGCCGTTGTCAACACGCCCCCACCCTCCACGACGGGATAACTGGTGCGCCAGGCGGCGCGTTGCTCCACGGGATTCCAGCCCACGAGTTCGCCCGTGGGCGGAGGCGACGCCAGCAATTTGGTAGCGAGCGGTCCTTCGTAATGAGCATCACCACCGACGTTGTCTCGCCTGGAGTCATACTTCCATTGCGAATCCGGCGCATGCAGAAACTGAGTTCCCGACATCACGGGCAGGTAAACGAGTCCTGTCGCCGGATTGAAGGCCATCGGATACCAATTGTGTGCGCCACTGGGGCCGGGTGAGACGATCACGGGTTGCTTGCCGGCATACGCGCTGGAAGTTTCGATCGGACGGCCGGTCTTCGGATCGAGTCCGGATGCCCACGTTATTCCGCTAGCGAATGGCGCGCCTGAGATGAATTCTCCGGTCTGGCGATCGAGCACGTAGAAGAATCCATTCTTGTTCGCCTGCATGATCACCTTGCGTTGTCGACCTCCGATCATGAGATCGGCCTGCATCAGCGGTTGCGTGGCGTCAAAATCCCAGTTGTCTGCCGGAGCCGTCTGGAAATACCAGGCGAGTTGCCCATCATTGGCGTGCACGGCAAGTATGGATGCGGTGTAGAGATTATCGCCTTCGCCTCTACCCGGAAGCGACACGGTACCAGGCGGTCGCGTTGCCTGTTCCGAAGTAGACTAAGTCGAGGTTCGGATCGTAGACGATGCCTTCCCACACGGTTCCGCCTCCGCCCGTTTTCCACCATTCTCCGCTCCAGGTCTTTGCGGCCTCCTCCATCGCTTTGGATTCGTAGCCTGCCGACGGATCGCCGGGAACCGTGTAGGTGCGCCATATCATCTCTCCAGTGTCCCATCGATAGGCCGAGACGTATCCACGCACGCCATACTCCGAGCCGGCATTGCCGATGAGCACCATGCCTTTAGCAATGCGCGGGTATCCGGAAATGGAATAGGCCTTCTCGCCTTGCGCGGTCATGACGCTCCAGATCGGCATTCCGGTTTTTGCGTCGAGCGCAATCAAGCGTCCATCAAGCGTGCCGACATACACCCGGCCACGGTACAGCGCGGCGCCGCGATTGACGACGTCGCAGCAGATGAAGTACGCGCGGGCACGAGGCACTTTCGGATCGTAGGTCCACAGCAGATCGCCCGTCCTGGCATCGATGGCATAGACCACGCTCCATGAACCTGTCGTGTAGAGGATTCCATCCTGGACCAGCGGCGTGGCTTCGAGACCGCGAGTCGTATCCAACTCGCGGCTCCAGACCAGGCCCAA
>QHXA01000833.1:1123-2034 GCA_003222755.1 Acidobacteriota bacterium | reverse complement strand
GGTCCACGACAGTGCCGGAAATTGTTGCGTTGGTACTCTGCGCCAACGCCGGGATAGCTGAAGCAAGAATTAAGCAAAGGAATACCATGACCGAGAGCCGCTTCATCTCGTAACTCCTCCTTACCGGCGTATAACGTATTACAAAACGGGGTCAGACGTCTAAATCACCCAATTACAATAAGGCTTCTTACTGAATCGTAATTGGGTGGTTTAGACGTCTGACCCCGAATTACCTTCGGGGCGCCACGATGCCCCCACAAAATGCGGTTCTCCGTTTTGTGAGAACAGCACCGGCATCGCTGTATCCATCCACCTCGCATGACGGATGCGTGGGAGTTCTTCTCGCGTGAAGTACCGCACATCGAGAATCTCTTCGCCATCTGGGCGAACACTGCCGCCGGCAATACGGCCACGAAAAATGGTGCCGACGTAGGCCGTCCTGTCGCCGTTTGGATAGTCGATAATCAACTCCGGACCACCATATACGCCCAGGATTCCCGTGAGTTCGACGAGCAACCCAGTCTCTTCCCAGGTCTCGCGAACAGCTGCATCAGCGGGCTGCTCGCCGGGTTCGATGAGGCCGCCCGGCGTCACCCACGAATTCTTGTCGTGATGAAGACATAACAACAATCGCATCCGCTCGTCATGGATGACCACGGCGGCGGAAGGCAGTAGCAGCAGATCGTGCCCCACCTTTCCGCGCAGCTGTTGCATATAGCCGGACATTGGCATCGGTATCTCCTCTCAGTCATGATAAATTGCGTGGCCGGGATGAGGAATTGCGTTCTTCTTGTGATGATGCTTCTGGCAGGCGGGCCGTTCGCGGCCGCCCAGCGCATCAGCGGGGAATTGCGGCTGCAGGTCACGGATGCAACCGGTGCCGGCTTACACGCGACAGGCAGAATCATCGG
>QHXA01000833.1:594-1074 GCA_003222755.1 Acidobacteriota bacterium | reverse complement strand
CGCTCTATTGTGCGCGCGCTACCGCCAGGGCGATACGAGTTAACGATTCGCAGCGAGGGCTTCAGTTCAAAAACAATTTCCATCGAGATCCAGTCGCAGCTTCCGCTCGAGCAGCGGATCAGTTTGGACGTGGTGCCGCTCAGCACGACTATCGAAGTGAAAGACGAAACCCTCCTCGATCCCGTCCAAACAGCGCAATATGTTCCGCACGAGGCGCTCGAAGAGCGAGCATCCGTAGCTGCGAACCGTTCCGTCATCAATCTGGTGAATACCCAACCCGGATGGGTGCTGGAAGCCAACGGAACTCTGCATCCGCGCGGTTCGGAATACGACGTTCAATACATCGTCGATGGCGTTCCACTATATGACAACCGTTCGCCCGCTTTTGCACAATCCCTCAACATCGATGAATTCGAATCGTTGAATGTGCGCACTTCCGGCTACCCCGCGGAGTTTGGTTTGAAGCTAGGCGGCGTGATC
>QHXA01000833.1:0-442 GCA_003222755.1 Acidobacteriota bacterium | reverse complement strand
AACGCACCGTTACCTCGACCCGCCGGTCGAGCAGAACTTCACTAATCGTGGGAGCGGGGGAGGGTTTTCCGTAGCGTTGGAACGGCAATGGTCAGCGACGGACCACACGCGGTTATATGTGAACCACCGCAAAACCAGATTCATGGTACCCAACGAACTGCTGCAAGAGCTGGTCGGTCAGCGTCAGGATCGCGACGGCGGCGAAAATCTCGGACAGATTTCCCACACACATATCTTTTCAAGTCACGTATTGGGTCAGTTCCGCGCGATGTCGCGCAAAACGAATGCGCAACTTTGGTCCAACGAGTTTTCGACGCCGATACGCCCGGCGCAGGATCGCGCGTTGCATGAAACGTACGCTGCGGCAAGCGTTGCCGCGCATTACGGTGCGCATGAGCTGAAGACAGGCGCGGAAGTCTGGTTTTCATCGATCCGTGAAAAT
>QHXA01000076.1 GCA_003222755.1 Acidobacteriota bacterium | reverse complement strand
GGATTTTGAGGTCCTTGAGTTTTGCCATTACCGTGCCGGACTCTTCGGTGCTCAGGCTGGAGTACAGCGTCTGGTACTCCTCCTGATTCATGAAATAGATCATTGAAGACAAGCCCGCAACGACCGTGATGGCGAAAACCACGAGGCTGATCTTCTGACCCCACGTGAGCTTGCTGTTCAGCAGCTTCAATTGACTTTCAATTGACCGGTTGTCCTTAGCCATTAGTTATACTTCGCGCTACTTGATGAGAAGCGTTCAGTTACATCAGACTTGCATCCTCATGATTTCCTGATATGCCGAAACAATCTTGTTTCTTACCTGCATCATCATTTGAAAAGAAATGTCGGCCTTCTGTACGGCAATCATGGCCGAGTGAATGTCTGTAATTTCTCCAGTGAGCACTTTCTGAACATCGTCGCCGGCCTGGTTCTGCAGAGCACTAACCTGCTGAATGGCATCCTGCAAAACTGCGCCGAAATCGACGCCGGCCTCGGAGGGCTTGCGTGATGCTTGCTGGTTCGCGATCGCCGAAGACAAATCTACGGCGTTGATTGAAAAGTCGCTCATCGTCCAATCTCCACAGATTTCGCTGCAATTTCCTTAATGGCGTTAATGGCCTGAGTATTCGCTTCAAAAGAGCGCGTGGCCGAAAGCAGGTTGACCATCTCTTCGATGGGGCTGACGTTCGGGTAAGTGACGTAGCCTTCTGCATCGGCGTCAGGATGCGCCGGTTCATACTTCCGGATGAAGGGGGAAGCGTCCTCATAGATCCCGATGACCTGAACTGCTTGCTCGACTCCGCTCTCGAGTTGCGCGCTGAATGCCGAAGCAAACGAGCTTTCGGGGGACGTGGATTCGAACACCAGATCCTTACGTCGATACGGTCCACCCTCGGTCGTCCGTGTCGTACTGGCGTTGGCAAGGTTGCTGGAAATCACCTCGATGCGCTGCCGTTGAGCAGTTAAGCCTGTGGCATTAATATCGAGTGCAGTAAAAATGTTCATCTCTACTTCCCTTCATTGATTGCACTTTTGAGTGTCCGGAACTTTCCCGCCAAAATCTGAGCGGCCATCGCAAACTTCATTGCATTCGTTGACAGCTGAGCCATTTCTCGGTCGATGTTTACGTTGTTGAGGTCATTTCGCTGAGGCAATCCCTCTACTTCGTCGGGCGAGGCCCCGTTATGACCGTCGAGAGTCGTGGAAATGTGCCGAGCGTTCGTCACGGTAAGTACCGGCTGCGTATTCATCGCCTGCCGCAGTTCTTGTTCGAAGTGCACATCCACGGTTTTGTAGCCCGGTGTGTCCACGTTTGCCAGATTGCTGGAAATCAGCCCCTGACGTTGAACCGCAAGATCGAGGGAATGCTCAATCAAGCGCATTGAAGAATCTTCAAAGAAGACTTTGTCCACTGGCTTCCCCCAATTCCAATTCAGTACCGCGGGCCGGTCCCGGCACGAATACTGCCAATCCCATCGTGCCCGCTGGCTCGGCCTGCCGGTACTCTCGAAGTTTGTTGCGGAGCGTTCGGAGCGAAATGCCCAACAGTTGCGCCGCCCGCGTTCGATTTCCACCGGTCTTGGCAAGAGTAAGCTCGATAAGCTTACGTTCCATTTCACTAACGGAAAGACCAGGCTTCAAATCGAGACCGGCGGGCTCCGGAACGGACGTAGCTGTCTGTTTGGCCTGTGCGACGGCCGGCTCATCGGTCAAAAGAAGATCGCGCGGCGTGATTGTGCCGCTCAGGCTTACTGCCGTGCCTCGCTGAATCGCGTTTTCCAGTTCCCGGACATTCCCCGGCCAGTCATGACGCGAGATGAGATCGATACTTTCCGGTGACAGTTCCATTTTTCTTCCGGCGTTCTCGATGCCGTACTTCTCGCAAAAATAATCCGCAAGTAAGACCACATCGTCTCTTCGGCGGCGGAGAGGCGGAATTCCGAGTCGGATCACGTCAAGTCGATAGTAGAGGTCCTCGCGGAACGTTCCCGCGCGAACCAGCGTTTTCAAATCTTTGTTTGTCGTTGCGATAACGCGAACATCAATTGCTATTGGCTTGCGGCCTCCCAGCCGGTCGACTTCCTGCTCCTGTAAGACCCGCAGCAATTTCGCTTGGACGAGAGGAACCATTTCTCCGATTTCGTCCAGAAGGATCGTTCCACCGTGAGCGAACTCGAATTTGCCGAGTTTCTGGCTGGTGGCTCCGGTGAACGCACCTTTCTCGTAACCAAATAACTCCGCTTCCAACAGATGTTCCGGAAGCGCTGCACAATTCACGGCGATAAATGGGCCATCGCTGCGCGAACTCCTCTGGTGAATCCACCGCGCAAGCAGTTCTTTTCCGGTTCCGCTTTCCGCTTGAATGAGTACCGTGGCACGGCCCTTAGCCGCGTGTTCCGCCAGTTCCAACGTGGCCAGCATGTCCGGATGGCGTGTCACGAGCGGAAAGCGCGTCGAGGACTTGGACACGGTGAGGAAGCTTTCGTTCTTTTTAAGGGCGCGCTGGACGACGTCTTCGAGACTTTGTGGCGAAAACGGTTTCACCAGGTAATCGAAGGCGCCGAGTTTCATAGCCTCAACGGCGTTGTTCACCGTGGCGTGCGCCGTCACTAACACGACTTGAGTTCGCGGCGATAGCGACTTGATTTCGCGTAGCAGATCCAGCCCGCTGATAGAAGGCATTCTCAGATCGGTGATAACGAGCCGGAACTGTTCGTTTGTCAACCGCTGAATGGCTTCAACCCCGGTCGCGGCCGTCAATACCGAGTAGCGGTTTCGTTTTAGCGTTTCACTCATCGCCACCCGCATTTGCGCATCGTCGTCCACAACCAATATGTCGGTGTTCAACATGGGCGTTCTTTCGACCGAACAGGCAACGATATGGTGAAACGGGTTCCCTTACCGAACTCGCTAGATGCTGCAATCGTACCGTTGTGTTTTTCTACGATGTGATGAACCAACGAAAGACCCAGACCGGTTCCTTTTTCATTCGTGGTGAAAAACGGATCGAATATGCGATCAAGATTTTCTTCGGGAATGCCGATGCCAGTGTCTTCGATCTCAATGGCTACCGAGTCTCCGCATTCGCGCACACAGACAGACAGCCGGCCTGTCTCCGGCATCGCCTGAAGCGAGTTCATCATCAGATTGATAAACATTTGCCAGAGCATCTGTGCGTCAGCGTCGATAAAAAGCGGCCACCGATCCGGCCTTTGAACCTGGATAGTCCTTTGTTGGAAAACTGGATCTAGGAAAAGCAACGTGCCGTGGATGAGTTCCAGCAGATCCAACGATTGGAGGTGTGGCTCTGACGAGCGGGTGAACGTCAACATGTTTGTGACGATTGTGTTGAGAAACTTCACCGACGTCACAACCTGGTCCGCCCATGCCTTTAACCGCGTGTCTTCGTGGAGTTCGTTCGAGAGTAATGACGCAAACAGCTCAATGCTGCCCAGGGGATTTCTGATTTCATGCGCTAGCTCGACAGCCATCTCGCCCATCGCCTGCAGTTTCTGATCGCGTTGGGTTTTCAGCTCCAACTCCTTGAGTCGCGTAATGTCGTTCAGGATGAAAGCGATGCCGGATTCACCTTCTGCGGAACCGACGAGCCACGAACTGGAGATGATGACGTGCCGCGGCGTTGAGGTCCCGCCCCCGGTTTGAATTTCGATATCCTCTGCTTCACCTTGCATCAAGAAGGCAGCATCCATCCATTCGCGAAGCCGCGGCGCGATAGGAAGATCTTCGAACTGTTCTGTAACTGCACTGTCTTCGAGTCCGAGAATCCTGACGGCGGCCGGGTTCCAGACTTGGATCTTTCTTTTCGAATCCATAACAAGAACGCCGTTGCTGAGACTCTGGAGGATGTTTTTCAGATAATTCTTGACGCGTTCCTTCTCTGCGACAGTACGCTGAAGATCCTCGTTGGCGGCAGCCAACTCGATAGAGAGACGCCGAGCCTCGGTCTGGAGTTCCTTATAGGATGTTTCCAGAGTTGCTGAAGCCTTGCTGAACTCCTGAAATGCTTCCTGCAATACGAGCAAGTCTGTGGCCGCATTCGCGCGATTGGAATTGGCAGCTTGATTCATATCGTCTCAGTCACAATGCGTAAACGATGTCTAAAACGCACATGGGCTGCCAAAGCCTCTCTGAATTGGAAATGATGCCGTCGCAGAACTTAGCCGCGATTGCGGGGTAACGAACGGGATGAGGCACGATAAGCTCGTCAAAAATTCGATCGGCATCGTCAAGAATCGGATCTAATACAGCCCCAACATCTGCCGTAGCAGGTTAACGAGCAGGTCGATTTTGCGGCCGTGATCATCCAGTTTCGCTGTGGTCTCGCCTACGAATCGATCCAGCTTTTCACGGTTGTCCTTGAGTCGGTCGAGGCGTGTATATAGATTTTGCCCCCTTTCGGAAAGTCTGTGATTTTCGTCAACCAGCCGTTTCCGATCGGCGATCTTATTGAGAATGATCTCGATCTCTGCCAGCTTGAACGGTTTCGTGACGTAGTCGAATGCTCCCCGGTTGGTGCATTCGATCGCCACATCGAGGGTGGTAAAGCCACACATAATAACCACCTCTGTTGTGTTGCCGCGACGCCGTGCTGCTTCAAATACATCCATGCCATTCACACCGTTGGCGGACAACGCGGTCAGGACAATATCGTAAGGGGCAGGTTCACGTTGAATTCGTTCCACCGCGTGTTGTGTATTGCTGGAGCCCGTCACTGAAAGACCATGTTCGATCAGGAGGTTTTCGAGCGTCACCCGTAGAGAGACATCATCCTCAGCCACGAGGACCTTTGACCGGCGTTCGTCGATCATAGAATTCTGTTCGCGCAGACAACAGCAACTCATGCACCATCGAAGCCGGCCATTGCACATTCGCACCAGAAATGGTTTTTGGCCCCAAACATGTTAGGCAATTGCGCTTTGGCGTTAGGTACCAGACTTACGAACTGGAGTGAAAATGGTCAGATTCGCACGTAATACGCAACTTGGCCGGCTGTGCATTGTTTCCGTGTGTCTGCTGGTGGGCAATGTTTTCAGCGGATGCGACTCACAAGAGGCGGCAAATTCTGCCGCTGAGACGTCGTATCGGAAGTTTTTGTCCATCAACGAGGTCAAATCCTACTACCACACAGAGCCGGGTACGAAGGCGACCTACCCATTGCTGGAAGGTACGCTGACGAATCTTGGTCAGGAGACGCTGGCGGTTGTTGAATTCACACTTCGCTACAAAGATAATCTGCACCGTGTCATTTTTGAGGACCACGGTTATCCGGTCTACGTCTCCACGCTGTGGGGTCCTTCTCCGACTGACGCGCTGACTCCCGGCCAGAAAGTAAGGTTCGCTTTCAAAGCCCCGAAATGTCCCAGCGGTTGGCAACCCGGCCAGGTGGATATCGTTGTGACGAAAATCGCCTTCCTGGAGCGAAAAAAATAATTCGCGCAAAGCTCTCGCGGCCCGCGTCGGCTAAAGCCAGCGCTTCCGACTGAAGTTGGTTGCAGCCGCACCTCCCGATAGCAAAAATAGAGCGGGCCGTCAACGGGGAGGGAAATTGCGCGACAGATCCGTTATAGCGAAAATTGCGTTGTTTTTTGCGGCGCTGATCGCTATCGCCTATTGGCCGGTATTCCTGGGTAGAGTCCCGCTATCGACGGACGATATCACTCAATTCCCACCATTTCGGGCCTACTACTACATCATGTCGGTCAGGACACCGCATGCCGAACTCGGCGATGCTATAACCGAAGTTTATCCGTGGCGGAAATTCGCATCGGAAGCGATCAGGCGCGGCGTGATTCCGTTGTGGAACCCACATTTGTTGGCAGGCATGCCGTTTCAGGCCAATCCCCTGTCTGCGCTTTTCCATCCATTAAATTTCATTTTCATTTTTCTGCCGACGCCGATGGCCTGGTCGCTGTCACTGATGTTGAAGGTCTTTCTTGCAGCGACCTTTACGTTTTTATTCGTGTGGGAGATTGGCGCGTCGGTATCTGGTGCGATCGTGGCGGCGACGGCGTTCGCATTCGGCGGATTCATGACCGGATGGCTGGCGTGGCCACGAGTGGACACATCACTGTGGCTGCCGTTGTTGTGCTTTCAAATACACCGATTGTGCCGCCAGCCGTCCCGGCGCAACGCAATCGTCCTGGCAGCACTATCGACAATGCCGATACTCGCCGGCCATCCCGGAATGGTCGCCCGCGTCCTGGTGACCGCGGCAGGTTATGGTGTTTGGACCGTTCTATGGGAACACTCCCGAAGCTCTCGGCAGCGACTGGCCTGGCTATCGGTGGCGGGTTGCCTGGCCGTCGGACTGGCTGCCGTGCAGCTTGCGCCGTCAATCGAATGGTTACGCTATATTTTTCGCACGCTCGACATGCCGGGATTTCCCTTGCCAGCGTGGCAGGCCATTGGGTTGTTTTCACGGGATATGTCGAGACAACCCAACTCGGCAGGCGTGTTCATACCAGAGGGAGCCGTATATGTCGGCGCCTTATCTTTACTTGCCGCCGTATACGCATTTTTGCGCCGAGATAAGAAAGATGTCGCGTTCTTCGCAATCGTGTTTGTTATCAATTTCTGCACCGCATACGGAGTATCTCCGGTTGCTGAACTATCGCAGACGTTGCCGGTCTTTAAGGGCCTCAGGATGGATGAAGCCCTGATGCTGGTCGATTTTTCACTCGCCGTTCTCGCCGGCCTCGGCATTTCATACTTGGAGGCTTTCGAATGGAAAGCTGCAACGAAGACAGAACGGGCGGGGACCGTTGGGGTCCTGCTGACCTCTACGGCTGCACTTCATCAGGGCGCCGCCGTACTCAGCATGATGACCCAGCGGGGCGTCGTGGAGTGGTGGCGCTCGCCGCGATCATTTAGAGTCCTGCTAATCGTCAGTGCGTTTCTTATCGGGCTACAGCTGCTGCAACTGCTGTCGCGCCGCGCGTGGATAGTGTTGGTAAGTGTCTGGATCGCGGCAGATCTGGTGTCTTTCAGCTATGGTCACATGCCTTTTAACCGAGTGGAAACGATTTATCCAGACGTACCGCTGTTCGGTTTTTTGTCTCAACGGCCTAAACCATTCCGTGTGGTGTCGTTGGATTCTGCAGCGCCTGGAAATGTTGAGTACGTCTACGGTCTGTCCACTGCTGGTGGATACGAATACATGTTGAAGCGCACGTCATCCCTCACTGAGAGCCTTGTCCAGAACCCCGGGAGTGGTTTCGCTCTGAGTTTTACAGCACGCAAAATCATCGGGTCGAACAACAGAATTGTCGATTTGCTGAATGTTCGGTATCTAATCGCTACGAAATTCAACGAAAGCGAGTCTTTGATGCGCAGCTCGCCAAATCGATTCCGAGAAGTCTGGTCCGATGGCAATGCTAGCCTGTTTGAAAATCTGACCTGTTTGCCCAGGGCTTTCCTCGTACCTCAAACGAATACGGAGACGATCCCTTCCGAAGAAGCACAACTTGCGCGGTTAAAGGAGAACAGCTTTGATCCGGAACAACGCGTGATTCTTCCAGCTGGCCTGGAACCGAGTGACATTAAGGACAACCTACCTGGCCCTCACGAACTAGTGAAATACAGCGAGGGAATGAATTGGGTTCGCCTTCAGGTAAACGCCGCGACGCCATCGGTCCTTGTGCTGAGCCAGATTCACTATTCCGGCTGGAGAGTCTACGTCGACGGAAAACGTGCGCCGCTATTGCGTCCCGATTACGCACTTATGGGCACAGTCGTAAATGGTGGAACGCATGATGTCGAATTTCGGTTCCTCCCAATGACTTTCTTTGTCGGGGCAATGATATCTCTTGCATCAGTCCTGCTGGCGGCGGTCAGTTATGCAAAAGCAAAGCGTGTGCCACCGGTCGCTTGATTTGTTTGAAACCCATGGAGTTTGGGGCTAACGTGTTCGCGCGAGGCAAACAAAGGGTGTGCGGGATCGGCCGGTAGTAACAAGGCCCCGAAGCGGCTAATAAAAGGACACAACACAACATGCGATGGGCACTCTGGCTGCTTTACGTTCTGTTTAGTGTTCGAGCCTGGGCAGGAGAGGTCGTGCTCAAGAACGGTGACCGGCTCACCGGCCGAATTATCCGCATGGATAACTCGACCGTAGATTTGGAGACGGATCTGGTGGGTAAGGTCTCGGTACCTTGGAATGCGATTGTGAATATCCAGTCGGATACGCCTGTCTACGTTTCAGTCGCTGATGAAAAGGTCATCGTCGGAAACATATCGATGCACGACGGCCGTATCGAGGTCCGTACGAAAAACAGCGAACTGCCGGTTGCTTATCCGAAGGATGCCGTTCGTGCGATGCGATCCGAAGAGGAACAACGCGCATTCTTGAGCCGGAGCCGCGCGAAGAGTCCTGGACCTTTCGACCGGTGGAGCGGATCGGCGGAGGCCGCAGTCAGTGCCACCCGCGGGAATTCGACGAGCGAAACTTTTAATTTCGGGCTACGCGCAGTCCGTATATCCCCGCACGATAAGGTGGGCGTGTATTTCCTATCCATCTTCTCGGAAACCGGGCGGAAAGCCGCAGGCTTCAACAACACCTGGCGCGGTGGATACCGATACGAGATGAATATGGCTAGCCGTTTCTTCACGTTTGGTTTTACCGACATCGAGCACGACCAGTTTCAAAAGCTTGATCTGCGCGTTGTTGGAGGTGGCGGTCTGGGCCTGAACGTCCTCAAGAATTCGAAAATGAGATTTCAGTTGTTTTCCGGCGGCTCGGCGAACCGCGAACAATTCGGCAATAGTATCAAGCGGCGGTCGCGTGAATTTGTGTTGGGCTATGATCTTTCCCGGCAACTGAACCGGAACGTTTCGGTATTACAAGATTTTTTCGTTTACCCAAACCTTTCGGCCCGCGGCGAGTATCGCGTGAACTTTGACTCTTCTATTGTTACTCGGTTGAACAGTTGGCTTGCCTGGCAAGTGACGACCAGTAGCCGATATCTCAGTAACCCCGCTGCCGGTAACAAGAATAACGACGTACTGATGACCACCGGCATCCGATTCACACGCCGTCCAGAATCGGCTCAAAACGTTGAAGCTCGACCTGAGCTACGGCCAAGATAGCCCCGATTTTCTCGATTTTCGCAACAAACTCGACAAGTCAGCTCAATCGGGTGCATACTGCCGCAAAATAACCGCAACACACGTTTGACAGGAGGTGTTCCGTGCGCGCGTTTCGATTGAAGTTCGTCACTCTCGTTTGTGCCATTGCTCTGTCCTTCATGTCCGCCGCTGTGGCCAAGGCATCAGATCCCGAATTGAGCAAAGAGCAAATGAAGGAGTTTCTGCTGAAGGCGAAGGTTTTGAGTAGTAAACATACCAGTAAGGGCATCACCGACCCGTGGCGCCTCACATTGAGCGATGGTACGGTGACGCACGAAGCCGTTTTCCAGTCGGTTGACGTGCACAAGCCGACAATGCAATTCGCCGACGGCACCACTGAAATCAATTTCGTCGATTCTTACAAGTACAACATCGCTGCGTATGCATTAGCGGAATTGCTTGGGATGGACGACATGCTGCCCGTCCACGTCGAACGCAAGTGGAATGGTCAAGTCGGATCCCTCAGTTGGTTCTTGCCCGTGAAGATGGATGAGGTCGAACGCCTGAAGCGAAAGATATCGGCGCCCGATACGGATGCTTGGAACAAACAGATGTACAAGATTCGGGTGTTCGACGAATTGGCCTACGACAACGATCCTAACCTGACAAATGTGTTGATCGGAGAAAACTGGCAGATCTGGAGAGTTGATTTCAGCCGCGCGTTCCGCCTCTCGAAGGACCTGAAGAATCCGAATAACCTCGTTCGCTGCGACCGACAGTTGCTCGAGAAGCTGAAGGCGCTGAATGAGAACGAATTCACGCAAAAAACAAAAAACTTTCTGACGAAGTACGAAGTGCAAGGTGTCATGGCAAGGCGCGACAAAATTGTGGCCTATTTCCAGAAACTAATCGCTCAGAAAGGTGAGAACGAGGTTCTGTACTGAAGAACACGTGGTTCTCGCATCTGTCGGCCGGCCTCGCTATCGCTTACAGACAAATATGTAGTCGTTTGACTTTAGCGCGTCAGGCCCTGAACGCGCTAAAGCGACACGCGCCGCCGCCTACGAGGTTTCTCGAATCTCTTTCAATGCCTAATCCATGCTTTCGCGCAGAACATTTTTAGCAATGGCAGCCGCCGGTCTTATCGGGCCGCAAAAACGGCCGGTGGAAATGGTCGTTCGCTCCACACGGCCCGAAGATCTCGAGATGCCGCTTTCGGGGTTCGATGACTACATCACTCCGGTCGAACATTTCTTTGTCCGCACACATGTACCGGTTCCTAAAGTCGACCTCGCGCAATGGCGTTTAACCGTGGATGGCGATGTATCGACACCGCTAACGCTTTCCATGGATGATCTTCGAAAAATGCCTTCCGGCGAAGTCGTCAGTGTTTTGGAATGCGCCGGAAATGGACGGCAGAACTACAACCCTCCTGTCCCGGGCGTGCAATGGGCGAACGGGGCCGTCGGCAACGGCCGCTGGCGTGGCGTGCGTTTGGCAGATCTCTTACGCCGTGCCGGCTTGAAGTCCGGAGGCATGGAGATTCTCTTCGACGGAGCGGATACGCCGCCCGGCACGATGCCGGACTTCCAACGAACAATCCCGCTGAAGAAAGCTCTTCATTCCGCGACTCTTCTCGCTTATGAGATGAATGGCGAAGCCCTGCCGGCCAAGCACGGTTTTCCGCTGCGCGCCGTCGTTCCAGGTTGGGCAGGCGATTCATGGATGAAGTGGGTGACGTCGGTGCGTGTGATGAACGAGGAGTTCAAAGGATATTGGATGAAGAGCGCTTATTTGCATCCGGGAAATGCTGTGGCGCCCGGAACGCTCGTGGCGCCCGAAGCCATGAGGCCGGTCACTAGCCTTCGAGTGAAAAACGTGATTTCGTTTCCCGCCGATGGTGCCGGCGTCGAAATTGGAAAACGCATTCTCGTCCGCGGTGCTGCCTGGAGTGGGGATAAAGGACCGGTTACCGCAGTGGACGTGAGCGTCGATCACGGCCGAACGTGGGGATCAGCGAGTCTCACTGGTAAGCCCAGCCAGTTCGGCTGGCGATTATGGGAGTTTCCTTGGACGCCCTCGATCGAGGGTCATCATGCCCTGTTTGCGCGCGCCCGCGATGCAAGCGGCGACGTACAACCGCTCGCTCAAGAATGGAATCCCTCCGGATATTTGTGGAACGTTGTCGCACGCGTCGAAGTGGATGCGGGAACAAACCCCAATTTAGCTTCCTCCATTGATCGCGGCTCACCGGTTGCGCCTCCTTCCAATTTCCGTGCAACGTGCCTCGCTTGCCACGACGACGGGCTGATTCTCCAACAGCGCCTCACTCGCGCGCAGTGGGATCGCGAACTGAACAAAATGATGCAGTGGGGCGCTCGTGTGACGCCGGAAGACCGGGGAACTCTGTTGGATTATTTGGAAAAATTCCGGCCTTGAGAAACATGCAGGGATTTCTCGCCGCTCTTGATGGCCTCTTTGGAATCGAAGTGCTGTCAAGATGACACGCGTCGAGACTTCATGAACCCTGTCAGTGTGTGGCGGATGGTCCTCAGCTTCATCATGAGTTTCCAACCTCGGCTGGCGTAGATGGCGGCAAGAGTGTCGGTGGCCGCGGCTAATTGCCGTTGCGTGTTT
>QHXA01000841.1 GCA_003222755.1 Acidobacteriota bacterium | reverse complement strand
AACTGGAAGTTCCCGAACCGATTCGCGAAGCCTCCTCCCAGACCAGCCCCAGGGTCGGTTGCCGGTTGCAGCCTGATGCCCAGACTGCCCGTACCACCGGAACTGAGCAGAGCCGCGTTGAATGGTGCTGTTGCATCGAAAGAAAAGCTTTGTCCTACGACCATTCCAACAGTACTAAAAGAGCCGAGCAGGGCGATCGCTGGTGCTTGGTAGTCCGAAAGTGCAATCGAATTGTCCCCGGGGTATGCAAAGACATTGATGGTGTAATTGCCGGGCCCTCCCTGGAAATAGCCCCCAAAGCCGGCGAGCACGAAGCTGAGCGCGGCAGACGAGAGCGATTGCGATATCAGGTTGAACTCGGCAACGCCTCGGACGTCTTCCTCAATACCCGGCAGGAAAAGGTTGCCCACTTCAACCGGTAACCCCAGGGCCGAGTGGAAGTGGGTACCGCTAGTGCCTGGAAATGTTGGGCCAGAACTGGCAATGCTTTGGATGTTACTGGTGTTGATGGTGTCAGCGTCGACAACGCTGGTGATGGTGCACAACCCGAGCAATACCGCGCTAACTAGCACCTGTCTTCTGAAATGGCGCATGATCTAATTCCTCCGTCGAAAGCACAGGAAACCTAGCCGCCCAAATGTTTCCGAATCGTGCCGCTTTTATTTCGAGCGTATCTCCCGTCACAGTGGAAGAATCGTCTTTTAGTGATTATTGATGAAAAGAGTCTACAGGAATTCTTGACACTAAAATCAATTTTAGTGTCGGTCACCTCACCGTCAGGCAAGGCCGGCGTGCCGGCGTGTTTGCCTCTGGCTCGCTGCGCTCTTCCGAATTGAAACGCATGTAATCCCAAAGTTCGTTGTCCGTGATTGCAATGTTAAACTCCTGCATAGCGTGTTTCACGATTTGGGCCCGTAGCTCAGGTGGATAGAGCATCTGCCTTCTAAGCAGGGGGTCGCAGGTTCGAGTCCTGCCGGGCCTATTTGGAATCCAATTTTTTGATCCGTGAGTCCGTCGACATGTGTCTCGACCGCATTGGAACCAAAGGTTTGGGGGATTTTTCCCGCGAGTTGTCCCATTTTTACCTATAGCGATGGGCATTCCGTTACCACCTGAACCCGCTGTGATCCATGCCAGTCTTGGATTTGCTGGAAGTTACCGCCCCCGGTGAATCGGAATCTGTCGTGCTGAGCTCTGTACACCAGAGAACATATGCACCCGGCGGATTATGGATCGGAAAAAACATCTTTCATACGAACTTATCAAGAACTTCGTCAATGGCGAAGTGACCCTCGAACCTCACGAGTTTCGGCACTTCACTTCCAAGATTGTGACCAATGCTCCTCAACATGGTGGGAGCTGAAGCGGGAAGCGAATCGAAGGCGGGGTGATAAGAACAAGGACGAGAAGTCTGCCTGAATCGATGCCGCAAAACGGGGAAATCAACGAGCAGTTCGGCGTATACCGCAGTCTGTGCTGCGGTATAGAAATCACGATGCCTCAGGGCTCCACGTTTCCCGACTGCCCGAATCATCGCAAGTTGTCAACTGTCTGGAAGGCCGGAACGTCCGGTCCGCTTTGGAAAGCCGGCGAACTTCCAATTGCGAAGACGGATAAGCCTGCCGCCTAACACTACACGAAAAGCATCTTACCTTCACCCCAACGATGTCGCGGTTCTGAGCGCGCAAACTGGTACCCAGTCGGTTATGGATGGTTTCCAGGGGAGGTCGGAAAAAGGGGACTTAGTGAGAGTTCGTTTCTGGCCGCTTCAGCGGCCAATCCTGCGACTGATGCGGTCACCAGTATCGATCAATGCGTTCGGCTTTCCTTCCGTGTGATTTTGCGCTTCCTGCAGTTTTTGTAGCTGGGCCG
>QHXA01000828.1:3676-4907 GCA_003222755.1 Acidobacteriota bacterium | reverse complement strand
CAGATCGCACTCCTCGAGGTTTTTGTAGAAGGGAACAGCCTCACGGAGAAAATCGTTAACGGCAGCGATCGTTTCCACTCCTGCAAAGCCCCCACCGGCGACAACGATTGTCATCAGCGGTTTTCTTGCATCCGTGCACTCGAAATCGGCTTCCTCTAAATTCTGAATCAGGCGGTTTCGCAGAAAGATCGCGTCTCCAAGGGACTTCATCGTTAACGCATGCTCTTCAAGGCCGGGAAGGTTGTAGTAGTTGGTAATGTTCCCGACGCCTATGACAAGGTGGTCATACTCAAGCTGGTGGTGATGATGATCACCGCCATGGGAGACCTCGACCAGCCGGGCTTGGAGGTCAATGCGGTCCACGTCACCTTGAAAGAACTGAACACGTTTAAGAAGCTTGCGGATCGGATTGACGATGTGCGTCATGTCCAGATCGCTGGCCGCGACCTCGTGAAGCATGGGCGTAAAGAGGAAGAAATTGTCGTGATTGACGAGCGTGACCTCGACGTCCGGATCCCGAGCGATGGTCCGTTCCATCTCAAGTGCGGTGTACAGACCGCCAAAGCCACCGCCAAGAATGACAATCCGTTTCTTCATAACTCCGCCACTTCGCAAAAGATTTTGATGGCGCCTTTGGCGTTCAGAAGTTGGTCGAAGAGTTCGCTATAGTTTTCAAGTCCCTTGACCGGATGCGTCAATAGACGTTTCAGCCAACCAGGATATTGGAGCTCGGCCTGCGATAAATCGCGTACTCCATTTTCGAAATATTCCCGATTTGCATTGACCGTTCCCACTATGACCTTGTTACCGAGCACAAATTCGAGGTTAATTTTGTCGGCCGGGACTTCGATTGTCCGATCGCCGCCTGTGACGCTCGAGAGCACGAGAACACCGTTCTTCCCGAGCGCACGCATGCTGTCGAAGACCACAGGTGAGTAACCTGTCGCTTCAAACACGAGATCGAACGGCCCGTATTTCACCGCGCCATCGCCGATCGCCGTTTCCTGTGTCGAGACGTAGCGCGCCCCGATGGCTTCGATGAGATCCGAATTGAGGTATGGTTTTGGTGTCAGGGCAAACGTCGTTACGTCCAGTCCTCGCAGTCTCAGGATGAGCGTTGCAAGCAAGCCAATAGTTCCAGCACCCATGACGGCGGCCCGGCGTGGTTTCCACACGCGAAGACGTCGCTGGATCTCGTAGCCCTGAGTGATCCCTTTCTCGACGACAGTCG
>QHXA01000828.1:1347-3442 GCA_003222755.1 Acidobacteriota bacterium | reverse complement strand
ACGGCTTCCACGCGCCCGAAGCTTTCGTGACCAAGCACCAGAAAGTCATAGCCCGGAGGAGGCGCGCCGTATTCTGCGGCATTGATTTCTTTGTCGGTGCCGTCGACGCCAACACGGAGCACCTTGACAAGTACACCGCGACCATTGGGAACGTCGTCTACTGATGGCCTGGCCAGTTCCCCTAGATGAACACTGCCCCGAGATCCCGGCCGGACCGCGATCGCCTTCATCGGTGTGGCCTTAGCACTCAGATCTGATTCGGTTGCTATTTGAGTTTTCATGACTTTGGTCCTTCCATCTCTGGCGGCGAACTGTGACCGCCGGTCTTATTTGTGATGAACTAGCGTTTCTTCAGGCTGCACTCAGCCGACCGCCTCCAATTAGTCCAACGGTGAACGCGAATGTTACGCAATCGCGGCAAGCGTTGCTTTTCATTCCGCGTCAGGATCGCGTGCAAAGCAACTGCACTCCCGCCTAGGATTCCCAACACGCTCGCAGCCTTGTAAACAGTTTGAATATTCGATCTCATGATTTCGCCCTTTTCCATAATCAATGTCGGTCCGAGCAGTACGAACACGCTAGGATCGCCTCTATGGTTAGTCCCGCGTCGAGCGCCGGAGTTACGTTGTTAAGGCGACTTTTTGATGGTCCGATAAACCGACGTTTTTCTCACCGCTCTGTTGAAGCAGCTTCGCTACAATTCCAGTCCATCCCGTCTGATGACTGGCGCCTACGCCGCGGCCGTTGTCGCCGTGAAAGTATTCGTAGAAGAGGATGAGCTCGTTCCAGTGCGGATCGTTCTGGAACTTGCTGGCTGCCCCGTGAACCGGACGCGACCCATTTGCGTCGCGGAGAAAAACCGATGAAAGCCTCCGTGAAATTTCCTGAGCAACTTCCCAGAGCGTCAGGAAGTCTCCCGAACCTGTCGGGCACTCCACTTTGTAATCCTCACCAAGATAGTGGTGGAACTTCTGAAGCGACTCGATAATCAGGAAATTCACTGGAAACCAGATCGGACCACGCCAGTTCGAATTTCCGCCAAACAAACCCGTGCTCGATTCGCCGGGCTCATAGTCGAGGCGATGTTCGGCGCCGCCGATCCGCAAAACATAGGGGTGATCCTTGTGATATCTCGACACAGCTCGAATTCCATAAGGCGAGAGGAACTCGTTCTCATCCAGCATGTAGCGCAGAACACGCCGCAGTTTGTCACCATTCATGATCGACATCAGCCGGCGTTCGCCCATGCCCGGCATGAACATGCACGCCTGGTTTTGTGTGTACCCTGGCCGATTCGCAATAAACCAGTCCAGACGCCGCTTGAAGTTCGGCAGCCGCTTCAAGAGTTCGGGCTCCAGTGTGTCGACGGCATAGAGCGGAATCAATCCAACCATCGAGCGGGTCTTCATCGCTTGATGGCTGCGCCCTGTCGTGCTTGCATTCGCTCCGCTCATCGGCAATTCACCTTGATTGGAAACGTGAAGAACGTCGTAGAAGAATCCGTCCTCCTCATCCCACAAGCTGACGCCGTCGTCGCCACGGTTGTTTATGGCGTATGCAATCTGTGTGAAGTGCTCCCAAAATTTGCTCGCTACGTCTTCATACGCGGAGTCTTCGTAAGCCAACTCCAGCGCCATCGCCAGCATGTTCAGGCAATACGTCGCCATCCAGCTCGTTCCGTCAGATTGCTCGATGTGTCCTCCGGTTGGCAAAGGCGCGCTACGGTCGAAAACGCCAATATTGTCGAGACCGAGAAACCCGCCCTGAAAGATGTTCTTGCCTTCGGCGTCCTTTCGGTTCACCCACCAGGTGAAATTAAGCATCAGCTTGTGGAAGACCCGTTTCAGAAACTTCCGATCGCCGGTGCCCTTCCGCTTCTTCTCGATTTTGTAAACGCGCCATGCGGCCCAGGCATGAACGGGGGGATTTACATCACCAAATGCCCATTCATAGGCTGGAATCTGGCCGTTCGGATGCATGTACCACTCGCGCAATAGCAGGACGAGTTGCTCCTTGGCGAAGTCGCAATCAACGAGAGCGAGAGGAATGCAATGGAAGGCGAGATCCCACGCTGCGTACCACGGATACTCCCATT
>QHXA01000828.1:0-1334 GCA_003222755.1 Acidobacteriota bacterium | reverse complement strand
AATGCGGCCAATCGTGATTTCGTCCATGGCGACGCTCAGCCGGTGGCGCTGGGAAATCCGGATCACCGTCGAGCCAGTTCTTCACGACGTAGTGGTAATACTGTTTAGACCAAAGCATCCCCGCCAGCGACTGACGCATGACGTTCTTTGCGTCGCTGGACAATTCATCTGGAATGACTGTGGAGTAGAACTCGTTGGCTTCGCGAAGGCGATCGTTAAAGATCGAGTCAAACGCCTTTCCAAAGGGGCGATTCCCAGCTGAGGCAAAATCGATATTTGTAAGACGCAGACGAACTTGTACGGTCTCTGCAGGTCGAACTGTCAGTGGATAATGGACGGCCGCTTTGGTTCCGACATTCGATGGGTTCACCGCATCGCTGTTCTTTCGAATGATGGCCTCATGTATTCCATCCTTCACATAGGGCGATGCATTATCCACACCGTGCAGTCGACGAAAGTTTGTTTCGTTTTCAGTGAATAGCAACGTGGGGGCGCCTTCGACGTACAGCCAACGCTCACCATAACGCGGATGGTTCAGTTCGATAGCGTGCTCTGTGCCGGCGTCACCGGATCGCATGAAGGGACGCGGCTCATTCTTGTCGCAAGCCCAGGTGTTTCGAAACCAGATCGTGGGAAGTACATCCAACGATGCTGGTTCCGGTCCACGATTCGTGACACTGATCCGAATGAGAATGTCCTCGCTATCGGTCTTCGCGTACTCGACAAACACGTCGAAATATCTGTTCTCGTCGAACACGCCTGTATCCAGCAGTTCGAATTCAGGCTCGTGCTTTCCGCGGCGACGATTTTCTTCGACCAATCGACCATAGGGATACTCCTGCTGCGGGTACTTGTAGAGGTACTTCATGTACGAATGTGTCGGCGTGCTATCGAGATAGAAGTAGTACTCTTTAACGTCTTCGCCGTGATTGCCTTCACCTCCGGTGAGACCAAACAACCGCTCCTTGAGAATGGGATCTTTTCCATTCCACAAGGCGAGCGCAAAGCAGATCAATTGATGCCGGTCGGAAATACCGGCGATGCCGTCTTCATTCCAGCGGTATGCTCGCGACCGCGCGTGATCATGAGGCAAATAGTCCCATGCCGTGCCGTAAGCGCTGTAATCCTCGCGGACCGTTCCCCACGCGCGCTCGCTGAGATAGGGGCCCCAACGCTTCCAGTGCACCCTGCGATTCTGCGCTTCCTCTAGTCTTTGTTCTTCTGCGGTCATGACTGGCTACCTCTTTTGAATGGTAATAATCGTTTCGTCGTCGGTGAAATTGTCTCGCCGAAACTCACTGAGGCGTCTTAACAGGAATTGGCCGGCGGAGGAC
>QHXA01000075.1:3280-11395 GCA_003222755.1 Acidobacteriota bacterium | reverse complement strand
TGGTGTTCCAGGAATCGGCGTTATTCGATTCGCTCACGGTTCGGGAAAACGTGGCATACCGGCTTTACGAACTGAATGTGGATGAAGACGAAATCGATCGGAAAGTTCGTGAGAGCCTCGGCTTCGTGGGGCTCGAGGATGCAATCGATAAGACGCCTTCCGAACTTTCGGGAGGTATGAAACGCCGCGTCGCCTTGGCGCGAGCGCTCATCAGCGAGCCGGACATCATGCTTTACGATGAGCCCACCGCGGGTCTCGATCCGATCACGTCAAAGAGAATCAACGAGCTCATCATCGCGTTGCGAGATATCAAAAGCGTCACTGGTGTGTTCGTTACGCACCGCATGCGCGACGCCTTTACGCTTGCCACCGAGTATGCGACTGCTAATGGCGACAAACGCATCGATTTTCAAACTGAAGGCAATTCCCTTTGCATCGCCAACACGCGTTTTCTGATGCTTCGCGATGGGAAGATTGTGTTTGAAGGACCGGACGAATTGCTTCGACGGTCCAGTGACGATTACATCAAACGGTTTTTGAGCTGATACTGTAGGGGCGGTCTATGACCGCCGACCGCACCGCGAGCGGTGCTAGGAAAATTAGCCAGGGGTACGCGTTTTTTGCGTACCCCTGGAATACGTCTTACCCCCCGGGGAATTTCCTGACACGCCTCCGGCGTCGCGCAAAATGGACCTATGATCAGCCATTCTTGAGAGGAGAGAAAATATGGCAACACGTCGAACACTTGCCTGGACTGAACTGCGAGTCGGAGTACTCGTAATCACCAGTTTTGCGTTGCTTGCACTGGCGATCTTCTATATCAGCGGACAGTCCGGCTTTTTTGTGCGCAAATACACGGTTATCGCCTATTTCCAAAATGCGAACAACCTTCGAAGCGGGGCCGAGGTGTCACTTGAAGGTGTGACGATCGGTAACGTCTCTACCGTTAACGTTTCAAAGTACGCGGATCCGATGAAAGCCGTTGAAACCGAATTGAAGTTGGACGAAAGGTACAAAAATATTATCCGCAGTGATTCAAAGGCGACCATCTCGACAATTGGACTCCTTGGCGATAGCAAAATCGACCTCACGCGAGGCAGCGAGGCCGGAACAGTGATCGAGGATGGCGGAACCCTGCAAGGCAGTGAGGAAGGCGACATTCGTAGAATCGTTCAGGGAGCGAATGACGTTGTGGCCAACTTCCAAGTCCTCAGCGAAGATTTCAAGAAAATCACGGATCGTATTGAGCGGGGCGAAGGCACTCTCGGAAAATTTCTTACAGATACCTCTATTTACGACAACGCTAACTTAGCGGCACGAGAGCTCAACACGCTTGTACGCGACGCGCGAACCGGGCCCGGAACCATGGGCCGCCTGATCTCCGATGACGAACTGTACAGGAAGATCACGCAGATTGGTGACCGCGTCGATCTGCTAATGAAAAAAATTGAGGGCGGCAACGGTACGATTGGAAAGTTTGTGAACGATCCCTCCCTGTATAACCGAGCCGATAACGTGACCGCAAAGTTTCAAGCGATCACGGACCGCATCGATCGAGGCGAAGGCACTCTTGGCAAGCTCTCGCGCGACGAGGCGCTGTACAACGATTTAAGCAATGGCGTGACGAAATTCAACGCGCTGATCGATTCCATCCAGAACGGCGAGGGCACGATTGGCAAATTCATTAAAGATCCCACGCTTTTCAATAACGTCAATATGGTCACATCGGAGTTTGAAAAATTGATGTACGATTTCAGACAGAACCCCAAGAAATACTTAACTGTTAATTTCAAATTGTTTTAGGAACTCATGACTTCAGATATCAAGAAGAAATTAGAAGAAGAAGTCCATGCGTTAGAAAAAGAATTACGAGAGGAGTTGCCGAAGGCGCTGAAAACCGCGGCAGCGCTGGGCGATCTCAGCGACAACGCGGACTATTCGGCAGCCCGGGAGCGGCAAGATTTCGTTCGCGTGCGCCTCGGCCAGCTCAAACAGCGGCTGGCGGACCTATCGATGATCAACTTTGATAAGATTCCTCGCGACCGAATTTCGCTGGGTTCGAAAGTCGTGCTGTTGGACGTCGACAAAAATGAAGAAGTTACTTACAGGCTCGTGACGAGCGAGGATGCCGACGCGGCGAATGGCTTAATTTCGACGACTTCTCCGATTGGCCGCAGCCTGCTGAATAAACGTGAAGGCGATACGGTCGAGGTGAAGATCCCATCGGGCACTCGGGTGTTTGAGGTTATCCGTTTTACCACAATGCATGACGATAAATAGCACACCACAAGAGCCACCTTCCATAACGGGCCAGATCGGCGCAGGCGGCAAACGCGTTCTGGATTCCATTGTCAATTTGCTGGCGAGCCTGCGGGTCCATCCGAATATCCTGACGCTCATCGGAATGGTGATCAATATCTTCGCAATGATCCTGTTTGCGGAGGGAATCTTCATCTGGGGAGCACTGGTGATCCTGTTCGCGGGCATATTCGATATCGTCGACGGCGAAGTGGCGCGCCGAACAAAGCGGGTCACGAAATTTGGCGCATTTTTCGATTCTGTAATCGACCGCTACTCTGACCTGCTGCTCCTACTCGGTCTCATCATCTGGTATGCGAAGATTAATCGCATTTTCTACGTCGGCCTGACAGGACTCGTCCTCATCGGCTCGGTCCTGACCAGCTACACGCGCGCAAGAGCCGAATCTCTAATCCCCGCCTGCAAGGTGGGTTTCCTGGAAAGACCCGAACGGATTGTCCTGTTGATTATCGGGGGCGTCACCGATCGGATGGCCGCCGTGTTGTGGGTGATGGCGATCCTCTCGAACTGGACGGTGTCTCAACGCATCTGGTACACGTGGCGCGAGCTCAGAACAAGTATGTGGTTCCAACGCCTTTTTTTGTGCGCGTACTCCCGGATAACGAACGATTGGGCAGACAGCTTAGGCGGTTTCGCACCGCCGAGCGGTGCAAGGAGATTAGCCAGGGGTACGTTTTTTGCGTACCCCTGGGCTAATCTTTTGGCACGCCTCCGGCGTGCGCAAACTCACATCTTCAGAACGCGGACGTCCTTCGGCAGCTTGAGATTAAAAACGGATTCCGGAATTTTGGGATTGATCTTGACATCGGAGAACTTCAGGATCATGTAATCGCCGCTGCCTTCCGTGGTCTTGATCTGAACGGAAACCCACTTCTGCTGATCCATCCACATTTGCACGGATTTGAACATCGCGGAGTTCTTGGGTCTCAGCTCGAGCACTGTGGTCTTCTTGCCATCGATCACGTCTTGTCCGGCAACGGAAACCGTGAAGTTTTTCTTCAAGTCTTCGCTGGATTGCCCGAATCCAAGAGCCATGAACATTTCCACTTTGTCCTGATGCTCACCCAGTGAGGCTTCCTGGACCTGTTTCAGGTTCGGCGTGTAGATCTGGAGTTTGCCTTTGTCGATGAGTAACAGTTGAACTGCAGGTTTCGTGAGCTCAAGCCTCACACGTGGCTGCTTGCCTTGACGGGCATAGTAGAACTTTCCGGAACTCACGTCCTTGTCATTGACCAGAACGGTCACATGCGTACGCTCGACATCGGCTTGAGTCGATCGGAATGTCTTGGCCACCTCGTCCATCTTTGCAAAGACTTGATCGAGCGTGTAGGCGCTTTGAGCCTGGGACAAAGGAACTATCCACAAAAGGCACATCAACCACGCGGCTCTTTTCATTGAGATTCACCTCTCTATCCAGATCGAATACGCAACGAGCTGTCCCGTGGCGTCATAAACGGGCTCGGTGCGCGAAATCGTGACGGCCGCGCCCAGCGAGGCTTTCAAGCGATCCACGGCATCGTGCTCTGTTTTTACTTGGACGACAAAGACGGGATGTCCGTCATCATCATTTGTTTGGCGTATCGCCTGGTCGGAGGTAACCCGCATGAAATCCGGCCGGTCGTTGAAGATGGTAGGAGGGGTGATGAAGATGAAAGCGAGAATCACGAGGCAGATCACGTCATAAGGCCGGGAGCCTCGCTCGAACGACCAGAGTAGGTATTTCTTCATACACTGCGCGCTGGTTGTGCCAGTTCGCTTTCAGTGTCCCAGGATGGATCCGTATCGCTGACGATCATTCCGTCGCGCATTTCGATGAGCCGATCGGTAAAAGTCACAAGTTCGGGATTATGGGTGACGAGAATGATCGTCTGCTTAAACCTGCGGTTCAGTTCCCGGAACATATTCAAAACGATTTCAGAATTCCTTGAATCCAAACTGCCGGTAGGCTCGTCCGCGAGCAGAATCGCGGGCTTGTTCGCCACAGCTCGCGCTATTGCAACGCGTTGCTGCTCACCTCCGGAAAGCTCCGAAGGCTTGCGGTCCATTTTGTCTTGAATCATGAGGAGCTGGAGAATTTCGGTCAAGTACTGGTCGTAGCCGTCTTTGCCGGCCGTGCGGTGAATATGCCTTGCGACCGCAATGTTGGTGCGGGCTGTCAGTGTGGGCAACAGATTGAACTTCTGAAAAACAAATCCGATTTTCTCGCGCCGAATCGCGGTGAGGCCGGTGTCATTCATGCCCGCGATATTGTGGCCATCGATAAGAACGTTGCCGGAGGTTGGCTTCGCCATCGCGCCCAGGATGTGCATCAGCGTCGATTTGCCGCAGCCCGACGGCCCCATGATGGCCGCCAGTTCGCCTTCACGCATTCGCAGGTTCACCCCCCGGAGCGCTTCCACATCAATCTTGCCGACCCGGTAGGTTTTCCGAAGATCAATCGTTTCCAACAAGCTTTTCATTTATAAGAACCTAGAGCTACAAATTTGTATCACAAACACTACTCGTACGCGAGCGCTTCAACCGGATCCTGTCCCGCCGCCTTCAATGATGGATAAAAAGATCCGATGATCCCGCTGAGGACCGCAAAGGCGGATGCCTTCGCGATCCAATTGGGCGTGATCAAGACGATCAGAGTCGGAAATACCATCGTGACGCCTCTCGAGATCAGAAAGCTCGCCCCGATTCCGACGACGACACCCGCAACGCAAATCGCCGCCGATTCCTGAAAGATGAGGCTGATAATGAATGCCTTCGAAGCTCCAAGCGAGCGGAGAATGCCGATTTCACGCGTGCGCTCGGTAATCGTCGTGTACATCGAAAGAAAGATCACGAGCACCCCGACGCAAAGCGCGACAAAGACCACGCTTGAAATAAAGGCGTTCAACGCCGGCATATTGTTCGACATCATCAATTTCGCGTATTCCTTGAGTGGAATCACGCTGTAGGTCGGAAGGAGCTGCTTGATGCGGTCAATCGCCGTCTGAACCTGGTCCGAGTCGTTCAACTTGATGAAAAACAACGATACCTTTCCCTGTTGTCCTGTCATATCTTCGGCCGTCTTCAACGAGACGAACAACCGCGCGCCTTTACCATGTTCGACAACTCCCGAGATCGTAAACGTGTGTCCTACAAGCTCTACCTTATCTCCGACGCTGACGTTTTTGGCCCTCGCATAGATATCGTCCACCACGACTTCATCGGAAGTTTTGAAGAGTCCTCCCTTGTGCCAGATGAAACCGTCACTCATTGCCGTAAAAGATCCAGGATCGATACCGTAGATGACTTCCAGCCCTGCAGACGAATTAACCAGCGTCTGAACCGGAGCAACGGCCTTCACCCCATCGATTTCACGAAGTTTGTCACCGATTGAAAGCGGCATCGTGCTCGCACTCAGCGCAAGGAGTAGCGAGGAATTGGGGGGTTGTAACAAGATATCCGCGCCAACGCCTTCGGTACGTTTTCCGGTCTCGCTGGAAATGCCGTTGGCCAATCCGATGATGACCAGAATCAAGATGACCTCCAGTGCAACGGCCAAAACACTAACCGTTGTCCGGACTGGCCGGGCTTTTAGACCCGCAAAAATGATTTGTCTATTCATGTGAATACCTACTGCTGCGTCAGCTGAACGAGTTCAGATCCCTCAGGCCGCGGCAGATCAAACACTTTCGCGTCCAGTTTTTCGTTCATGGTTGTCTGCTGAAACGTCATCTTTACTGTGAAATCTTCAAGCGGTCGGTGAATCAAAACAACCTGAGGAAACGGAATTCCATCTTGATTGTGGTAGTTCTCGTAATCGACATCCGTTTCCAATCGCCCTTCCTTTCCGTAGACCTGTTTGCGCGAGACCTGCAGATCGGTCCGATCGATCCATATCTTTTCGAGCAACTCAGGCTCAGGACCGGCGGTCTCAAAAAAACTGAAAACGTAATAGCTGCGGATGCCAACTATCGTTTCTTCAAAGAGCGATTTGACAGTGGGCTTGTTCAGGTGCGGAGTGATATCCACGAACAAACCGTCCAGGAAGATCTGCGGCCTCAAGTTGGAAAGCGAGTTTTTGGGGTTCACGGGCGCATTCACGTCCTGAACTGCAAACTGATTCTTGATGGGAATCGATAAACGATACTGCTGGCCGTCGGAAACCATGATCGCCACCGTCGTCAGGACAATCGGTAATTGAACCTGTATTCTTATTTCAGACGGACGCTCGACAATGACATAACCTCTGGTCTGGCGATATTGATCCAACACTCCCGATTTTGCGCCGCCGCGTGACAGATCCAGACTCACTGTTCCTTTAAGTGTCTCAATCTGTTTGCCCTTTATTTGCAGACCCTGAAGTAACTCGGAGCGCGTGGCATTCTTTGCCGGAAGCAGACGCTGCTCTTGCGGCACGACAATCGTTTTCTTGACGCAGCTGGCCTGAACCATCAGCAACAAAACAATAAGAATATGGAAGCTCAAACCTAATCTTTTTTTCACGCTTCAATTGTTGGAACCCGGCGGCGTCCGAAAGAAAAAAAAATCACTGCGCTAACGACAATAACAATGGCGAATGCCAGTCCCACTTTGCCGTAATTCTTTTGGACGAACTGAATCGCGGCGGGACCGTACATCACCGCCAGGATGCCTTCTGTAAAGTATCGAATACCTCGGCCGATGACGACAGCAGTAAGGAACTTAGGCCATGAAATACCGAAAGTTCCAGCGGACAACACAAAGATTTTAAACGGTGTAGGTGGAGGCAACAGCGAGGGAACGATCACCGCCAATATCCCGTGACGTTGATACCATCGTTGTACTCGCGCCAGGCGTTCATCGGCAAAAGTCTTCCGAAGAAATGCTTCGCCACCTTTTCGACCGAGCGCGTAAAGCAGCGCACAGCCGGCGACCGACCCAACAGTGGTCAATAACGCAAACTTCACCATGCCACCTGGTTCATTGATCGCAAACGTCATCAATAGAAGGTCGTTCACTTCAGGCAATGACACGAACGACGAGTCGCACATGGCCAAAACCATCAGGCCGAACCCTCCGTATGGCAACAGGGTATCTCTGAGCCAAATTGAGATCGCTTCGAAGTTCATCGATAGATGTTATTGGGGGAAGCAACCGTCTAAGGCCGGGGCCATACTCGCTAGACAGAAACGTACAACAACGCCAAATTTGTGATTGTAGCATGTGGCCTCCACGCATCCGACTGGTAAATTTGTCCTTCGGCAACAGCTCACCCATATTTAGAATAGACGCCATTAAGAGGCACTTATGAGATTTCGCCGTGGACATACCGAAAATATTTAAGGTATAAGACACAAAGTTCCGACACAACGAGGTGTCGAGCGACCGACTACGCAGTCTTCGATCCGATTATTGGGTCGAAGACTTTTTTATTTTGGTCGATTTCGCAGTCAGAAGATGGCAGAATGCGGGATTTGATTTTTGCTAGTTTCTCTGCCACGGACTCAAAAACAACACGATAAATTCGGGTTTCGTAAGAAAGGGAGGGTTCCACTCATGACACCGAAACAGGTTGTCGAATTTGCCCGCGACAAAGGGGTGAAGATTGCCGATCTTCGCTTTATTGATCTGCCGGGCATATGGCAGCACTTTTCAATTACCACCGGAGAATTGACCGAAGACATTTTCGAGGAAGGTTTGGGGTTCGATGGTTCAAGCATTCGTGGATTTCAGAAGATCCAGGAAAGCGACATGCTCCTCATCCCCGATCCAAACGCCGTCTTCCTGGATCCGTTCACGGAAGTGCCAACGCTGAATATGATCTGCAACGTTAAAGATCCC
>QHXA01000075.1:0-3260 GCA_003222755.1 Acidobacteriota bacterium | reverse complement strand
CGAAAAATACCTCGAAACAACAGGCATTGGCGACACCATCTTCTTCGGCCCAGAACCTGAGTTTTTCATTTTCGATGACATTCGATTCGACCAGAGCACGAACTACGGCTTTTATTACATCGATTCGAAGGCCGGTGTATGGAATTCTGGAAAAGAGGAGGGTCCGAATCTCGGCTATAAGCCACGGTACAAAGAAGGGTATTTCCCCGTACCTCCCATGGATCATTTTCAGGACATCCGCTCCGAAATCGTACTGACGCTCGAGAGCATCGGTGTGCAGATCGAAGTACACCATCACGAAGTCGCGACTGCCGGCCAGGCCGAAATCGACATGCGGTTCGACAAGTTGACACGAATGGCCGACAAGCTTCAGATGTACAAATACGTTGTGAAGAATGTTGCACGCCGCCGTGGCAAAACGGCCACATTCATGCCGAAACCGCTGTTCATGGATAACGGCTCCGGAATGCACTGCCATCAGAGCATCTGGAAAAAGGAGAAGAATCTGTTCTACGAGTCGGGCGGCTATGCCGGCATCAGTCAGACCTGCAAATACTACATCGGCGGCCTGATCAAACATGCGGCGTCGATACTCGCCTTCGCAGCACCGACGACGAATTCGTATCGGCGTCTGGTTCCGGGTTACGAAGCACCAATTAACCTCATTTACTCGCAGCGCAATCGCAGCGCGTGCGTCCGGATCCCGATGTACTCGAAGAGCGAGAAAGCAAAGCGTATCGAATTCCGATGCCCCGATAACTCATGCAATGCCTACCTTGCGTTTTCAGCGATGCTGTTGGCGGGGCTCGATGGCGTGCAGAACAAGATCATGCCTCCGGACCCGATCGACAAGGATTTGTACGATCTCGAGCCGCATGAGAAGGAAAAGATTCAGTCCACACCGGGCAGCCTCGAAGAGGTCCTTACGGCACTCGAAAACGATTATGCGTACCTGCTGAAGGGCGACGTTTTCACGAAGGATCTGATCGAAAACTGGCTGGAGTACAAGCGGCTGAAGGAAGTCGATGCAATCCGGCTACGGCCCCATCCGTATGAGTTCGCGTTGTACTTCGATATTTAGGATTCGTAGCGCCCTCAGGTTTGTCCATTTTGCGCACGCCGGAGGCGTGTCAGGAAATTAGCCGGGGGTTAAGCGAGCGGGAGCGAGCGCAACCCCCGGTTGTCTGAAATCAAAAACAGCCGCAACCTGGAAAGGGTGCGAGGAGTCCTCGACACCCCTTCCGGGTGCGGATTCCTGAGTTGTCAACCTATTCCAGGGGTACGCAAAAAACGCGTACCCCTGGCTAATTTCCTAGCACCGCTCCGCGCTGCGCCGGGCCGGCTAAAGCCGATGCCGGTTGAAGCGGTTGAACCGCGTTCGGACCGCTTCGGTAATCCGGCGGTACTCTCCCAAAAAATCCCGCAGGTGCAGCATCTGGCTGAGTGCTTCGGTATCCTTTCTGTCAAATCGTGTGCTTGTGAGCATCGACCATAGCCGCAGCATGGATTCCGCATCACGGAGAAACTCGTACTCTTCCTGTAAATTCATACGAAGAGCTTTCATTGCAGCGACGGTGTTCGGTATTCGCACATTCTCCTGAATCTGCCGATACTCAACCATAAACTCGATGTCAGCCAAACCGCCAAATCCAACTTTAAGATCCCATGCATCGGCGGTTTCTTTGCCCAGCTCATGCTCCATGCGGGCGCGAATCGCGTTCATCTCTGCAATGTGCTCTTGCCCAAACGGCGGGTCATAAATGAAGTGATTGATGAGCTGTTGGATCGCAAGGCCGAGGGCCGGATTCCCAGCCACAAACCGCGCTTTTGTTAGCGCCATACGTTCCCAGGTCTCGCCCCGGTCATAGAGGTATTCGCGATATCGTTGAGGATTCCACGCCAGTGGTCCCTTCGTTCCTTCCGGCCGCAGGCGCAAATCCAATTTGAATTGAGGCGCCAATTGCGTCAGCACGCCTTCGACAATTTCCGCCGATGCATCGTATTCGCCCTCATAAAACGCCATCACATCCAGGTCCGAACGAAAACTCATCTCGCGCTCGCCGAACTTACCCGCCGCAAAAATCGCCACTGGTGTATCGGATGAAATAGATTTTCTCAGTTCTTGCTCCGCAAATCGGCTGAGAAGCCGGCTGGCATGCCGGCGTGAAAGAACGCCAAAAAAGTATTGGGTTCCAACATAGAACTCTTGGAGTTTGCGCTCTTTCGTTCGAAAGGGATTGCGGGATCGTTGTTCGAATCTCGATTCGTCGATCAGGAAATCGATCGCCTCAGGCCATTCAAAAATGATTTCAGAAAGGTACTCCGACAACGCAAGCAGCCGGGACAGCCGGTAAATCGATGTCGGATTTTCCAGTAGCGATGTGTACAGCGCCTCGCGCGCTCCCACTGTGCGCACAATCCTCTCAAACCGATTGAGTACGGTGTCCGGCCGAATTAAGCCGGCTGTACTTTCGAAAAAAATCGTAAGAACGTTCGAAAGAAGGTTCTTCATCCGCACAAGCGAATGGCTAAAGGCCGGCGCATCACGTAGTAGTTCGAGATTGTGCAGCGACTGCTTGGGATCCTTGAAATCTAAGCTAAGGAGCCATTGCTGCGCAGCCTCTTGATCCATTTGTTCGTTGACAAACCGGTGGACCGAGCCTGGAATTCCCTCGTCCATCACCGGTTTCGCTGCGAATAAATCGTGAAACGTCCGGTGCACGGCCGATCGATGCCTTTCCAACGCCACCTGGAATTCGTCAAGAGACATATGCATCCGGCGGGCACACTTCTCTAATTCCAACGGATCTTTCGGTATCTCGTGGGTCTGCAGCTGGTGCACGATTTGGAGCTTGTGTTCGAGATTGCGTAGAAAGATGTAGGCATTGCGCAGTTGCCCGCCCACGTCGCAATCAATAATTCCGGCACGTTCCAACCGTTCCAGCGCATCAAGGGTGGAATGCGTCCGGATGCTCTGCTGTTCTCCGCCGTAGAGCACCTGAAGCGCTTGCACAAAAAACTCAATCTCCCGAATTCCACCGCGGCCCAGTTTGACGTGGCGTTCGAGGCCAACGGATTTCTCGACCTGTGCGTCGATACGGCGTTTGATGTCGCGAATCTCGTCGATCGCCGCGAAATCGAGATACTTTCGATACACGAACGGCTCGATCAGTTGCATGAAGCGTTGGCCCGTGTCCGGATCTCCTGCCACGACGCGCGCCTTCGTGAGAGCAAGGCGCTCAAAAGTCTCGCCCCACGAG
>QHXA01000827.1:565-3007 GCA_003222755.1 Acidobacteriota bacterium | reverse complement strand
AAGGTTGTCGATCGCGGCATTGGTATCGCGGAAGAGGATCAGTCGAGGATATTCGAAAAGTTTTATCGCGTTCGCTCGCCGGAGTCGGACCGTGTTGCGGGTACGGGATTGGGACTCACGTTGGCGACACACATCGTGAAGGCGCACGGAGGCAGTCTTCAGGTATCGAGCAAACTCGGGCACGGCAGCACCTTCTCCATTTGTCTGCCGTTGGAGGCGCAGGCGTGAGCAAAGTGCTCGTTATCGAAGACGATGCCGCAATCCTGCGTGGCCTGGCCGACAATCTGAAGTTTGAGGGATATGAGGTACTCACAGCCGTCGAGGGTGAAACGGGCTACAAACTTCAGAAAGCGCAAAAGCCGGATCTGATCATCCTGGACCTGATGCTGCCGCGCATGAGCGGTCTCGAATTGTGCCAGAAGCTCAGAGGCGAGGGCGTGCAGACGCCGATACTGATGCTGACGGCAAGAAGCGAGGAGTCCGATCGCGTCATCGGCCTCGATCTCGGCGCCGACGATTACGTTACGAAACCGTTCTCCATTCGCGAACTTATGGCCCGCGTGCGCGCGTTGCTGCGACGGATTCATTCCACTGCGGAACTTCCCGGCCAGTTGCGGTTTGGCGATGTCGAGGTGGACTTCCGCCGCTACATCGCTCGCCGCTGCGGAAAACTCGTGGAGATGACGCGAAAGGAATTCGCAACCCTGCGATTGCTTGTCGCGCGAGCGGGTGAAGTCGTCACCAGAGATGAGTTGCTGAATGAGGTATGGGGATTCGAGTCGTACCCTATCAGCCGTACCGTGGATAACCATATCGCCGGCCTTCGCGCCAAGCTCGAACGGGATCCAGCGCGCCCCGTTCACATCCGGACCGTTCACGGCGTCGGATACAAATTCGTTCAATCGTGAAGTTTCATGACAACAAATTTACAAAAAATGTACAGTCTGCGGACACGCTCATGACGACTATGAGGCAAGGTCGGCGGTATCGTGCCTCCTCATCGAGGAGGTTCACATGATTCAAAAAATCTTGGCGCTGTTGATAGGGATTTCGCTGGCGGCCGCCGCGGCCGCGAGTTCACAAAGCCCGCTCGAGCTCTATCAGCGTGCGCTCGTCCAGGAACAAGCGGTGGGCGATCTGCCGGAAGCCATCGCGCTATACCAGCAGGCCGCGAGAGAAGCCGGCACGGATCGCGGTCTTGCGGCACGGGCGTTGATCCGCGCGGCCGCTTGCGCTGAAAAGCTGGGACAGGCCGCCGCGGCCAGAGGGTTGTACACACAACTGCTGTACACGTATCCGGAACAGCGCGAGCAGACCGGTTTGGCCCAGGTGCGGCTCGCCGCCCTCAAACCTGCAGCGGCGCAGGCCGCGCAAGCGCGTTCCTCCCGGTCCGGGCGCACGGATGTGTCCGGCATCTTCGGTCCTCTGTTCGAAATGTATTGCGTCTCGTGTCACAACCAATCGCGCAAGACGGCAGGACTCGCGCTCGACAGTTTGAACATCAGCAACGTCAGCGAAAACACGGCCGTGTGGGAGCGGATACTGCGCCGCCTGCGCGCGCGACGCGATCCGCCTCTTGGGATGCGCCGGCCGGACGAGGCCATTTACCAATCTGCGATCTCGGCATTGGAGCTTGCGCTCGACCAGGCTTATCCCGTGACCGCCTCATTGAACACTGCCGATCGTGTGAGCGATGCCGAACTTGCTGTTCGTATGGCGAAATTCATTTGGAACGCCGGTCCCGATGCCGTCCTATTGGATGCGGTTCAAAGAGGCAGGCTTCGCGAGCCTGCAGTGCTTGAACAGCAGGTGCGTCGCATGTTGCGCGATGCCAAAGCGAACGGGCTGGTGACGGAGTTCTTTGAGCGATGGATTCTGTGGGACGCCCTCGACAAAGCGCAAAACGCCGACGAAACACTATGGAAACGCGCCTGTTCCTCGACAGCCAGATTCGCGAGGATCACAACGCACTCGATCTCTGGACAGCGAACTATTCGCTTGTTAACGATCGGCTTGCGCGCCACTACGGCATTTCGGGCTTAGCGGGTAGTCAATTCCGCCGGTTCACTCTGAACGACAACAATCGAGCAGGAATCCTTGGACAGGGAAGCTTTCTGACCGTCAGTTCGATGGCTAATCGCACATCGCCGGTTACACGCGGAAAAATGATTCTGATGATTTTCTTCGGCATCATTCCTCCGGATCCGCCACCCAACGTCAAGCCGCTGAACACAGACAACAACCTTCCCATGCGCGCGCGAATGGAGCAGCATCGTTCCAACCCGGCATGCGCAAACTGTCACATCACATTCGAACCGCTAGGAATCGCGCTCGAGAATTTCAATTCGAGCGGCCAATGGCGCAATACGGATGATGGATCGCCGATCGACGCTTCCGGAGCTTTCGTTGATGGAACGAAGTTCAACGGACCCGCGGAACTTC
>QHXA01000827.1:0-509 GCA_003222755.1 Acidobacteriota bacterium | reverse complement strand
CGCAAAAGCTCCTCGGTTACGCATTGGACCGAAAGGCGCGGGTGTGGAATGTCTATGACTACGAGATGCCGGCGGTTCGCGCAATCGTCCGTGAAGCGGCGTCGAATGAGTATCGGTGGTCATCGATCATACTTGGCATCGTCAAGAGCACTCCGTTTCAGATGAAGAACATCGTGCCGTAAGCCGTGTTACAAGCATGACGGCACTCTTCTCTTCTGGAGCTTTGGTCGCTACGCCGGTCGATTCTGAGCTCATTTTTTAGGCGGCGCTACAAAATCGATGAGCTGTCGATCATTGCGACGGTAGGCGCTGAAGTCCCTGCGATCGACGGTGAGCACCTGGGATCGGACGTGTAATTCGCTCATCACGACGATCGACGCGTCGGCCAGATCCATTTGCTCCCACCGTGTCATCAAGGTTCGAACGCGTGGCCAATGCGCCGACAGTTCGAACTCCAGACGAAGTGCACCGCGTTCAATGAGCCGAAACAACGGATCGATCTCCGCGTG
>QHXA01000829.1:2623-4218 GCA_003222755.1 Acidobacteriota bacterium | reverse complement strand
TCTCGCTGGTCCACCATCGTGTTGATGGTCATCATTCTTGCCGTCGCAGGAGTCGTGAGTGCTCTGACCGCGATGCGCTTTGCGATTCGAGGCCGAGAGGTCGAGGTTCCGCAACTTGCCGGAAGAACGCAAGAGGAAGCCGAACAGATCTTGAGAGGCCGTGGACTGAAATTGAGAGTCTCGAGTTCGCGTTTCAGTTCCGAAGTCGCCGAAGGTAGGGTGTTGGAACAGATTCCACCCAGCGGGACGACGCTCAAGGTCGATCGCACGGTCCGGGTACTCCTGTCGCTCGGAGAGCAGCGGTATGCTGTGCCCAACCTGATCGGCACCACTTGGCGCAACGCCGTCTGTTGCTGGGAAACACGGTTTATGCGCACACTCCGGAGGGCGATCCGTCGACGGTCGTGTACCAGGCGCCAAAGGCGGGTACGCAAGAGGGAGGCGACCCCTCCGTGAATATTCTGATCTCGCTCGGACCGCCGGCCGAGTATTTCATCATGCCCGACGTCATTGGAAAACCGGCAGAGCTGGTTGCATCACGCGCACGCAATGAGGGTTTTCGGATTGGCAAGATGAATTTCCGTAAATACCCCGGAGTCGAACCAGGCGTTGTGATCCAGCAGAAACCTCAGGCGGGATACCGCCTGAGCAAATCGGACATCATTCTTCTGGACGTGAGCCAGTGAGCGTTCGCATTGCGCCCTCGATCTTGTCCGCGAATTTCGCCGCGCTTGGCGACGAGATTCGAAAAGTCGAGGAAGCCGGCGCTCACGCGCTTCATGTCGACGTGATGGATGGTCACTTCGTGCCGAACATCACGATCGGTCCCCCCGTAGTCCGGTCGATCCGGAAAGTGACAAAGCTCCCCCTGGATGTTCATCTCATGATTTCCGAGCCCGACAGGTACATTCCCGCGTTCGTGGACGCCGGTGCAATGATGTGCCGAAGCCACAGTCCATCTGGATCGCACGCTTAATTTCATCCGCTCACACAATGTTCTCGTTGGAGTCTCAATCAACCCTGCGACTCCGATTTCAGTTGTCGAGCACGTAATGGGACTGGCAGACATGCTGCTGATCATGACCGTGAACCCAGGCTTCGGCGGGCAGAAATTCATCCCGTATACAGTCGAGAAAATCCGCCACGCGCGGCAAATCATCGAGGAACGGAATTATAGGTGCCTGATTGAAGTCGATGGCGGTATCGACGCGGCTACTGTACCCGTGGTCGTGAAGGCTGGAGCTGAGGTCCTGGTAGCAGGCTCCGCCATCTTCGAAGCGCCCGATCCGGCCCGGAAAGTTAAGGAGCTACTGGAAATAGCGTCCTCAGTCGGATATGATCGTCAGTTACTGTAATCGAGGTTGAATGAACAAGTTTTTTTTACTTTTGCCATTACCTTTCCTTCTGCTGAGTTGCGGTGGGAAAAAGGTCTCGACCAATGCGCCTGCCAGCAATCTGGACGAGCCGGATCGAGTGCTCTTCGACCGGGCCATGCGCGATCTGAACAAGAATAAATTCACCGTTGGCCGGTTGACTCTTCAGACTCTCATCAATACGTACCCCGATAGCGAATATCTGCCGCGGGCGAAGTACGC
>QHXA01000829.1:497-2605 GCA_003222755.1 Acidobacteriota bacterium | reverse complement strand
ACGCCATGGCGGAGTCGTTTTTCCGAGAAAACTCGTCGGCGTCCCTAAGCCAGGCCGAAAACGAATTCAAGGATTACATTACTTTTTTCCCGACAAGTGATTTAGCTGATGACGCCCAGTTGAAGGTTGGGATGACGCACATTCGGCGAATTGAAAAACACGATCGTGATAACACGCAAGCAAGGCTCGCCGAAATTGAGCTGAAAACAATGATCGACACGTATCCGGACAGCAATCTTCTCGATGAAGCAAAGCGAGACCTGCGCGCCGTGCAGGAGGTACTTGCGGACGGCGTGTACAGTGTCGGCAATTTTTACATGCTTCACCGGAACTATGCGGCCGCAATCAGCCGGTATAAAGAGGTCGCGACGAAGTACCCGGATTATTCCAAAATGCCAACGACCTTATTTAATCTGGCTGAGGGTTTGAGGCATGCCGGGAACGACGCAGAGGCGGCTATTTACTATGCCCGGATTGTGACGGAGCATCCGCTTTCGGATCGGGCCGACGATGCGAAGCAGCACCTGACCGCGCTGAATCAGCCGATTCCGGAACCGAGCCCAGTTGCCTTGGCTCGGGCGCAACAAGCGTCGCATGATGACAAGAATATCCTGGGAAAGATGTTCGGAATGTTTAAGTCTCGACCGCCTGTGCCAACCGAGACCACCGCAGCTTCATCCGCTGATGACGGCAGCTCCACTGCAGATGCCGCACCAGCCCCGGTTAGGGGTGGTACGGTTGGTGCAGCAGGCGCTAGCTCCGGCGGGGCGGCCGGTACCAGTTTCAGCATCGATGTAGACCGTCCGCCGCAGCCGGTGAAGAAGCTCCGCTGAACCGGCGAATCATTGCGAAGCCTTGAGGGGCGGACGATGTCCGCCCCTTTTTTCACCCCCGAAGGGGCGGCGTGCGCAAAAACTCTATGCCAAGAACCATTCTCTTAGCTGATGACAGTCCGACGATTCGGCGTCTGGTCACGCAGACGTTTTCCGACGCGAATTTCCGGATTGTCGAAGTCAACAATGGAGATGCAGCGATCAAAGCGATCGACGAAGTGCGTCCGAGCGTCGTGTTGGCTGACATCTACATGCCTGGCAAAAACGGCTACGAGGTTTGCGCTTACATTCGGAATCACCCTCACTTGAGCAAAACGCCGGTCGTTCTCCTTGTTGGCGCGTTCGACGCTTTTGATGAGAACGCGGCAAAGGAATCGGGAGCAACTGCAAGTATCACAAAACCCTTTGAACCGGCAGCGCTCATCGACTTGGTCCATTCGGTTGTGCTCCCCGAGACAGAAGAAGTAGAGCCGCAGCCGGTCGTTCAAGTTGAAGAACCTGTTCCCGAACCGGTGGCGGCGAGCGTTGGCGCGCCTGTGGCTGCAGCAGCGGCGCAACAGGCGGACACCGAATCGGAAGACCTGTTGGGACTGCATTCGATTTTTCAAGACGAACGACCGGCCGCGCCAGCCGGCGCCTTTACGGAAGAAGTCATCAATCGCATTGCGGATCGGGTCATTCAACGGATTTCAAAACAGGTGGTCGAACGCGTTGCTTGGGACATCGTGCCGGATATGGCAGAGAAGATCGTTCGCGAGGAACTAAAGCGAAGTAATGAAAGCTGAATTTCCCAAAACTTACAACTCGCAGGAAGTTGAAGGCCGCTGGTATCAATGGTGGGAATCAAAGGGATATTTCCGCGCAGACGCCAAGTCGGATCGCCCGGCCTTCGTCATGGTGATGCCGCCACCGAATGTGACGGGCTCGCTGCACATGGGCCACATGCTCAACGACACCGTGCAGGATGTCATCGCCCGGCGGAAGCGCATGCAGGGTTTCAATACTTTGTGGCTGCCGGGAATGGACCATGCCGGCATTGCGACGCAGAATGTGGTCGAGAGGGAGTTACGAAAAGAAGGGCTGAGCCGTCATGACCTCGGCCGCGAAAAGTTTGTCGAACGCGTCTGGCAATGGAAAGAACAGTACGGCGGAATCATTCTCAAGCAGATTCGGCGAATTGGAGCCTCGTGTGACTGGTCACGCGAACGATTCACCTTTGATGCCGGTTTGTCCCGCGCTGTTCGTGAAGTTTTTGTCCGGTTATACGAAGAAGGA
>QHXA01000829.1:0-481 GCA_003222755.1 Acidobacteriota bacterium | reverse complement strand
TATCGCGGGAAACGGCTGATCAACTGGTGCCCGCGATGCCACACGGCGCTCTCCGACCTTGAAACGATCTATGAGCCCGTCGATTCCAAGCTCTATTACATCAAATATCCGTTAAAAGGGCGCGAGAACGCCTTCATTGAAGTCGCGACGACGCGGCCCGAAACAATGCTTGGGGATACTGCGGTTGCCGTGAACCCGAACGACGATCGATACAAGAAATACAGAGGCGAGTCGGTCATTTTGCCTCTGCTGAATCGCGAGATTCCGTTTGTCGAGGATGACGTTGTCGATCCGGAGTTCGGAACCGGTGTCGTGAAGGTCACGCCGGCACACGATCCCGCAGATTTCGAGATAGGCCAGCGCCACAATCTGTCGCAGATCAGTGTCATTGATGAAGATGCGAAGATCACCGCGGACGGTGGACCGTATCAAGGGCTCGATCGCTACCAAGCGCGCAAGCGCATTCTAGAGGATCTCGAAG
>QHXA01000826.1:544-2598 GCA_003222755.1 Acidobacteriota bacterium | reverse complement strand
GTGGATTGTTTACAACGGTGAAATATATGATTTTGATCGCCTGCGCAATGAACTGTTGGCCAAAGGTCATCAGTTCCGTTCGCGGAGCGATACCGAAATCCTGATCCATCTATACGAGGAGTACGGCGATGACATGGTACAGCTTCTGCGCGGCATGTTTGCTTTCGCGATCTGGGACGAGAACCGTCGTCGGCTGTTTATCGCTCGCGATCGGGTGGGCATAAAACCCCTGTATTACGCCCAACTGCATAATGCCTTCTTGTTTGGTTCTGAGATCAAGGCAATGCTCGCCAGCGGCCTGCCCGCTCTGCGTCCGCAACTGCACTCGATGGCCCTGCTCCAGTTCATGGCCATGGGCTTCGTCTCCCCACCCGACACACTCTTCGCGGGTATTCGTAAGCTCCCTCCAGGTCACCGTATGGTGCTCGACAATCGAGGCCTACATATAACGCGCTATTGGGATGTCTTCCAAAATGTCGAGCCGGTCGAAGAACTCAGCGAGACGGAATACGTTGACCACACTCTTGAGCTGCTGGAAGAGTCCGTGCGAATCCGGCTGGTAGCGGACGTACCTGTGGGTGTCTTCCTCAGCGGAGGGATCGATTCCAGCCTCGTTGCCGCCTTGGCGGCGCGCAACTCGTCACATCCGGTTCAGTCGTTCACGCTCGGTTTCCGCGGTCATCCCGACTATAACGAAGTCGTGCATGCCCGCCGTGTGGCTGATTATCTGAAAGCCGATGCCCATGAAGTAATGATCGGCCCGGAAGAAATCCGCGGTTTCTTTCCGAGCTTTTTGCAGTTTTTGGAAGAGCCGGTGATGAATCCCATTTGGTTTGCAATCTATTTCGTTTCTAAGCTCGCGCGAGACAACGGTGTGATCGTAGTCCTTTCTGGTGACGGCGGGGACGAACTATATGCCGGATATAACCGATGGATGGAATACTTACGCTTGTATGAGGGTCGCGCATACCAAGTACTGCGTTCAGTGCCTGCGCCACTCCGTAGTCTGGCGGGCGGCGTGGGCCAGGCGTTCTTACGTAAAGAGAACCAGAGGGAGATCGTGCGCCGCGCCGCAGCCGGACACGAACTGTTCTGGGGAGGCACAACTTTCAAGACCAGCCAGTTGGCGACCATGCTTCGATCGGATGTTTTTGGTGTTGGCGATTTGTGGTCACGCCTGCCCCTGCCCCAGCTCCAGCACGACTTTCGTGATAGCTTGGGTAACAATCCGTCTACTCCCCTAGCATGGATGTCATACGCCGCAATGAAGGGAAATCTTTTGGAAGATTACCTCATGCGCTTGGACAAGATGGGCATGGCGGCATCCATCGAAGGGCGTGTTCCGCTGCTGGATCACGAGTTTATTCGTTGGAGTCAGTCTATACCCGCCGCGCACAAATACCCTGGGTACCGGAATAAGCATTTGTTGCGCCAAGTGGCTTATCGCCTCCTGCCCCGCGAGCTGATTGACCGCCCCAAGATGGGCTTTTGTGCTCCCGTGGAATCGTGGCTTGCGGATGCCTTTGGTACCGAACTCAGTGATAGTCTGCGGCTGTTACAAGAACGCGAACAGGTCTTTAATCCCTCGTGGTTCAACAAATTTTCCGAGCGTGCCGCTCGGCCCGGCGGTGTCGCCTTTGCTGATGCACACTGGTCTCTACTAATGTTGGGACAGTGGTACAAGCAGTGGATAAGCGCCTAAAGTGTCGCTTCACCACTTATGAAATTCCACTCTTCATAAGCTGGACCCGCGGCAAAACTGAATCCCGATCCAATGCCGCTTGAGAGCCGTCTGCTAATACCGTCAAGGCAAGCAACATCCACGCCTGACACCATCTCATATAAGCACTCTTGTTTGTTATAAAGCGGCCTTTCTGAAAATAGAAGTAACCCGATGGATCACGCATGTGTTGGCGCGCATATTGAAATACATTCAGAGCTAACGCAAGACTGTCATCCTGCAAATCTCTGAGTTCGACTAGGGTGATAATACTCTGGGCGATGGCGTGGAGATCAATTGGATAGGTGCGATTGTGGTAATACTTAACCACTCC
>QHXA01000826.1:0-442 GCA_003222755.1 Acidobacteriota bacterium | reverse complement strand
TGTGAAAGTTATCAATCCACCCTTGCGATGGACCTTCACCATAAGGCCAAGAACCATCAGGCGCCTGACGGTTGATGCTAAACTTTGCAGCTGACAGAGCGTAGGCTAATAGTCGCTCATCCCTTGTGTGGCGATATAACCGTGTGAGGAAAGCCGCTCCCAGAAGGTTTGCATTGTGTACGCGTTCGTAGTCTCGGGAAGTATAACTGAAACATATCTCGTCACCACTCTTCGTGATGTTCAGTCCGTGTAATAAAAATTCAGAAGCGCTCAGTGCTATGGCTAAATGTTCCTCATTATGGTGTTTTTCGTATGCATCGAGCAGTGCATTGCCGGCAAATGTTGTACAGATGATGTTTGGTTCTCCACGCGGCACGAATGTCACACGGTTCTGCCAGTCGAAGTTGTAGCCCCAGCATGCATACCGATGGCGGGTTGATTT
>QHXA01000825.1 GCA_003222755.1 Acidobacteriota bacterium | reverse complement strand
GACCTCTCGGATGAAAGCATCCATAAACGGAAACTGGTACAAACGATATGCAACTGCAATGACGAAGGGGACGGACGTCATCATCGCCGCCAGCTCGATGTAAGCAAGAAACGGAATTCGCACCTGCCAATAGCCGCTGAGCATCAGCACAAATGTTACGATCGCTACGACTCCTGCGATTACGCCCGCCTTCTGCGCCCGCATCAACGAGGGAACTCCCGTCGCTTCTGCCTGGCTGCGGTATCCCGCTGTCGTCACTGTGAAGATGACGAAGTACAGCAGCATCATGTGAAGAGTTGTGAGGCCAACGATCTTCGGCAAAGCCGTTGGAATATCAAATCCTGCACTGGTCGCTGCCATTATCGCGAGACCGAATACCGTCCAAGGCCATAACAGATACCGCAGATAGCGACACCAATCGGGTAACGAACTCCCGCCGGTCGGAACGTGGAGCCGCACATAACTGAACAGCAGCGGGAAACAAACCAGCGACCCATCGCGGACGAAATTGGCGAGCCGGAAGACGCCGGTGTTTTCTCCGAAACCCGCTGACGCGGCAAACACCACCAGGAAATTCCCGAACTGCCAAAAGAAAGTTGTAAGAGCGATCGCAAGGCCATTTGTCGCGTCGACGCGATCACAGCCGCTCCGGTGCCTCCTCAGCTTCTCCACCAGTAGGGCCTGCGCGGCATGAATGACGGAGCCGGCACCGAAGCAGATGAGGTAGATTTCGATCGGCAGTGGCAGTGTCATGGTGATTTCTAGCGATTTCGTAGGCGCCGACTTTAGCCGGCGCCTGCTCGCACCGCGGAGCGGTGCACGGAAATTAGCCAGGGGTACGCGTTTTTTGCGTACCCCTGGAATACGTCGACAACTCAGGAATCCCGCACCCTGAAGGGGTGTCGAGGACTCCTCGCACCCTTTCCAGGGTGCGGCTGTTTTTGGTTTCAGACAACCGGGGGTTGCGCTCGCTCCCGCTCGCTTAACCCCCGGCTAATTTCCTGACACGCCTCCGGCGTGCCGTAGGCGCCGGCTAAAGCCCGGCGTCTACGCTCAATTCAGTAGTTTATCCGGCGCAGCCAGGTGACAGGAGTGACAGCCGCTAAACAAGGGTTGCGCGAAGATTGGCTTCTCGCCTCCGTTCATTCGCGCGGTAATCGCAACGTCCAGCAAGTCCCGGCCTGCGCGCTGCCCGGGATCTTCGGGTTTAGGGACCTTCAAGGCGCGCGCGAAACTCTCAGCGGCTTTTTCTTGGTCACCGCGCTTCATGTAAGCCTCTCCGATGAAGCCGTTCATGACCACGCTGGCGTGTGGCGCAAAGTCGGATGAAAACGAATCCAGAACGTTGCCGATGGTCTTGAGATTTCCAAGCATGTCCGGATTGCCGATCATCGGAAGCACCTCTGTCGGAACACTCATGGAAACGAAACCCGTGACGATTCGAACGCCGAGATCATTCGGTTCGCGCTCCATGGCCGTTTTCAGCTCCTGGGCGCCCCGCATGAACATCGCGCGATCAGTTCCGCCGCTCATGGCTGCCAGGATCGCGCCATGGAACGACAGCGCGTCCATTCGCGTCGGATCCAGTTCGACAACCCGTGCAAACGCCTTCTCCGCTTTCGCAATCGAATCCTCTTTGTTGAATGTAATTCGCTCGAAGAAGTAGGCGCGTGCCAGGTTGAACAGATTCGGAACGTATGTCTCGTCCGCTTTTTGCGCCTCCTCCATATATCGAATAGCGTCCGCCAATTTCGCCTCATCGCCGGCAATGACTTCCTTGAAGATGGAATAGCCCCTTTGGGCCAGTTCCTTCGCATCAGGTCCGATCGCTCTCAACGTGGCAACTGCAATCACGATCATCATCATCGAAATCAAAACCCCTCTACGCATGGTCAGCCTCCTCTGTGATGCGATCCAGTTTAGGAACGCTCTCCGCGCGGCCCTACGCACTTCGGACGAAACGCAAAATAAGCTGACGAACTGCGGTTTCGGTCCGGCATAAAACGTGCGCGTTGTCTGTAATGGCGGTTTCGTTCGCGCTGGTTCACCATGCAAATCAGTTCCTTATAACCAGCACCCTGTTGGAAGCGGTGTGGGGCGGTCTATGGCCGCCCTAGCACCGCGGAGCGGTGCGAGGAGATTAGCCAGGGGTACGCGTTTTTTGCGTACCCCTGGTATTGAGACGCACCAAGAATCGCACCCCGGCAAGGGGTGCGAGGAGTCCGCGACACCCTTTCAGGGTGCGGATTCCAGAGTTGTCCAAGTATTCCAGGGGTACGCAAAAAACGCGTACCCTGGCTAATTTCCCAGCACCGCTCCGCGGTGCGAAATGCCCAAACTCTTGGGGGCGGTCTATGAGTTTCTACTCTGATTTCCCGCTGTTCTTCACTTCAACGAGCGCGACGCGGTTCCGGCCGCTGCAAGCCAACACGAGATTTCCTTCCTTCGTCGGCATCATGTTGCGGACAACTCCGCCGCCGGATGGAATAATCCACGTCTGGAACTTTTCTGTCTTGGGATCGAAACGCACGAGCGTGTTGGGACTGACGGCCGATTCGCTATACCACACGATGTCCTTGATAGTCGTAATCCCGTAAGGCTGCGATCGCGGTCCGCCGGGCGAAGCCCATTCCTTTACGGCTCCGGTTTTCGGATCGAACCGGCCCAGGTATCCGCGTGAATAATCGGAGTACCAGAGCACGTCATCGCCGGTGATCGCGACGCGGCGCGGGCGCGTTTCCGGATTCGGCAAAGTGTATTCCTTGATCTCCATTGTGTTCGGATTGATGCTGGCGAGCTTGTTCGTACCGAACTGCACGAACCAC
>QHXA01000074.1:20541-22242 GCA_003222755.1 Acidobacteriota bacterium | reverse complement strand
CAAAGCCGGCGATACATAACATGTCCAGCGCAAACTGGAAGAGGCGGCTGAATTCTTCGTGAGTGCCGATAATCGGACGATTAGCCTTCATTTGTTTTTTCGTTGCCGGCATCCGCGGACTATACGCCCGCATTGACGGCGGCTCAAGCTCGGCATAGGATGCTCGGCATGCCTTTCCCGGCGCCCTCGAGCAAGCGTGTTTTGGTCGTCGATGATGACCGTACTTTGCGCCATGCGCTCATCACCTTATTGCATTCGGCCGGATTTTCCGCAACGTCTGCTGCCGATGGCGCGGCCGCCCTCAAGCAACTTCGGGCCGACGCTTTCGATCTGATCATTCTCGATCTCGGCCTGCCTCGCGTCAGTGGCCTGGAGGTGCTGGCGGAGATTCAAAAGCTCGAATCACCACCGAAAGTGATCATCGTGACTGCAGACGATACACCATCGACCGTTCTTCAGGCGATTCGCGACCGCGCATATCAATACATCGTCAAGCCGACTCCGCCAAAGACGATCGTCGAGCTGGTCGAGCGGGTTTTCGCGATGCCTTCGCTTCGGCCGATCGAAGTCGTCTCAGCGCGTTCGGAATGGCTGGAGTTGCTGGTTCCATGCGATCTGGAAACCGCGGAGCGAATCCAAAGCTTTATCGAGAAGCTCGACGCGAATTTGCCGCAGGACGTTCGTGATTCGATCGGCCAGGCATTTCGTGAGCTGCTGATGAATGCGGTGGAGTGGGGCGGCCGGTTAGATCCAAATCGGACGGTGCGCATCGCATGCCTGCGTACAAAGCACATGATCCTGTACCGCATCGCCGATCCCGGCCCCGGTTTCTCTCTGGAGCAACTGGAACACGCCGCGATCAGCAACTCTGACGATGAACCCTATGGGCATATGCGGGTGCGCGAGGAGAAAGGTCTGCGTCCCGGCGGGTTCGGCTTGCTCATGACGCGCACATTAGTGGACGAGCTGATCTGGAACGAGGCGCATAACGAAGTTGTGTTTGTGAAGTATCTGGATCCAGACCGCGGAGCGGTGCAAGGAAATTAGCCAGGGGTACGCGTTTTTGGCGTACCCCTGGCTAATTTCCTTGCACCGCTCCGCGGTGCGTTATTTCTTCTCCTCGTATGGCGCGCCGGAGGAAGAGCCGGCCAGAAACAGAGTCTGGCCGTTGGGCAAGGTGATATCGCGGCCGTTGGCGCGCAATGATCCGTCTTTGGACTGATACCCATCGACGACCACCTCCGTTCCGGCTTTCAAAGAGTCTTTCGTAAATCCCCGGCGGAGCAGCGTATTCGGCGTGCCGGCCTCGATCATCCATTCTTCAACCGTGCCGTCGGGCTTCTTCACGTCGATGTGGATCCATGCATGAGGATTGATCCACTCCATTTTCGTCACGGTCCCGCGGATTTTGACGGGCTTCTTCGCGTCAAATTCTGCGGCGAACGCGTGATGGGCTATTGCTGGTCTTACAGCAAGAACCAAAAACAAAACGGCTGCTGCAGTTTTCATTTCGTTTCCCCTCTCTTTTCGCGTGCACGCGCTCCGGCCAGGAAGTGGACAATGTCGTAATTGTCTTCATGACAGGCGTATTCGTACATCTGCTCTTCAGGATCGATCTTGGTCCAAGGTATGACGGCCGTCCACGGCTTGGTCCATGTTTTCGGATCTTCAACGGTAAATTCGTAATTGATTGTTTTCGAA
>QHXA01000074.1:16230-20461 GCA_003222755.1 Acidobacteriota bacterium | reverse complement strand
TCGGAAATTCGTTGTTTCCACGACCAGCGTGTTGCCTTCCCAGTGGCCGCGCGAGTCGCCCAGCCACAGCTTCAAGTTCTTGTTGATATGCGGCCGGCCGTCGAGCGGAATAACGCGGGCGCTATGGATCATTTCCGGTGCGATGACCACGTAACCCGGGCTCTGAAAGACTTGAAAGTCATTGTTGTAGATGGTCGGAAGATATGGCGGCGAGTCGGTCCGAATGATGCAACGCACCGGCAGAGACATATCGCGATAATTTTCCGGCAACCCCGCGTTGAAACGAGCATTCGCCGCCGCGCGCGCAGCTCTTGCCTTCTCTCGTTCCGGCGGCAATGGAACTAATGGAGGAATCCGGCCGTCGGGTGGATCAACGACCAAGGACGTCCGGCGATCGGCTGTGATTTTCAGTCGTCGCGAATCCATCCAGTGCTCGTTGTAGGCGCGGTTGACGTCTGCCTCTGGTCCGCCGTCCCGGCGATCGCGGCTCAAGTCATGCGCAAGCTGCTGCTGAAATTCCTCGGCCTCTTCATCGCTCAGGATATCCTTTGCTCCCACAGTCGAAGGCCGTTGCAGCGGCGTGCTCGTGGCATCGTTCCACACGCCTTGCAGGTCCGGATCGCCCCACGGTGTTTTGGGAACGGCCGGCGCTTTGGCAGGAGCCGTCGCTTTCTTCGGAGCCTGGCCTGATGCCGGTGACAGCGAAATTACGGCAATTGCCGTAACCAGAAAACCCAACCATATAGACAATCGATGCTTCATCGCCTTGCTCCTGTCAGGGACGAGGGGGCGGCCCCCTCGTCCCTCACTTACTGAATCGGCCATACAACATCTGTTCGGTAAATGGCACGCACTTGAATTCCAACAACTGAACATTCTTCTCGATGCGGCGGTACAGCGGAAAACTCATCTTCCATGGCCGCGTATAAACCTTGGGATCCTCGATCGTCGCTTCGTACATCAGATGGTACGGGCTCATCGACGTGTACCGTTCCACAACGTGAAGCTCATCGCTATGGAAGTCACCGCCGCGATCCAACCAAGTCTCTTCGCGCAACCCGGTCACATCGACGACCAGCGTGTCGCCTTCCCAGCGGCCGCGGGACCAACCCATCCAGGAAGGCGTCGGAGCTTCTTGTTTGGAGTTCATACGAATGATGCGCGTTGAGCTCGCGTACTCATACGACATGAGAATGTACGGACCGGAGCCCTGCACGATCTGGAATGGAAAAGGCATATAGGTCGCGCGCGGCACGCCGGGCATGTAGCACTTGATTTCCGGGTCGCCGATCTCATGCCATTTTTTATCGCTGCTGACGTCGACTGTCGCTCGCTTTTCGAAATTTTGCTTCTTCTTCTGGAGTGCCTCCGGCTTGTACGGAATTTCGCCGCCTTCGACAATACTCTGGCCAGCGGGTCCGGCGCCGTACGCACCCATGATCTCCGGATGCGGGCCCGGTTGCGCATCGTGATCCTGGAGGTCCCAATTGGCAGTGACCATTGCCTGCCAGATGCCATTCAGGTCCGGATGGCCGTCCGCCATTCGAGGCGCTCGATATGGCGCGTTGGATACCTGCGTCGAAGGCCGCTGTTGTCCTGCAATGGAAATAACGGCCAGCGAGAGAACAGCAACAACCGCGAATTTGAAATCGTTTCGCATAGGGTTACGTGCTATCACTCAGCGCGATGCCAGGTCAAGGATTTCGTAGCCACAAAGAGGTACAAAATCCACTCTTTTTTGTGCCGATTCCATCACCGCAGACGTGGAACCGTCAAATGCGAGCCAAAATAAACACGCTCGGTGGCTTTCTGAAAATCCGCTTCCGTTGCTTTGTAGATGTTTACAAATTTCTGCGGATTCCGGTCCACCAGCGGAAACCAACTGTCTCCATGCGCAAGCGTACCAAGCATTGTACCGCCACGCATCCAATTGTCAGTTTTCGACGCAGCGGAAACCGGCGTAGATATTGGGGTAGAAAGGTTGGAACCAATTACGAAACGAGCGACGCAGTAGGAGGGATGGCGTCCGCGAGGAGGCGCCTTTCAGGACGTAATGCCTCCCGTCAAAAAACCTCGCCGAGTACCCTGGGTAAAAAGATAAGGCCTCAAAACCCGGAAATGGTGCGAAGGGCGTGGAGGTCCATTCCCAGCCATTGCCTGTGAGTCCACTAACTCCGAATGCGCTGTTGCCGGCAGGGTGCGCATCCACAGCTGTTGGATTCCAGCGGTAAAGGGCGAAGTTTCCGTGCCGGCGCTCTGGACGCACGTTCCCCACGGATATAAACGCTCAGCGCCGTCGGGCGTTGCAAATGCTGCGCGATGAAACTGCGCCTCTGTGGGCAATGACTTCTTCTTCCAGCGCGCATACGCTTGCGCCTCGGCATGGCTAACGTAAACCGGCCAGGATAAGGGCAACGGAATGTCCGCAAACATTGTGTGATATAACCAGCCGCCGCCCTGCGGTAACCAGAACTTCGGATACCAAGTTCCCGAGCCGGCGACCCACTCCCATCCCTCGCTGCTCCACAACGAAGGCTCCTCATAACCACCGGCGCGAACAAACTCGAGATATTCCCCGTTCGTTACCTTGTACATGTCGATCAAGAATGCAGGAACGTGTGCGTGATGAGCATCGAACTCGTTATCCCATCCGAAGGCCGCGCCTCTCGGCATGCCAAGAGTTGCGACTCCCGAAGGAATCTCCACTTGCCGCGACGCAACTCGGCCGGCTTGAGGTTCGAGCGAAAAAATCTGGGTCTGCTTCGCCTCGAACGGCAGCCAATGCAACATGTAAGTAAGAGTCTCCGCATGCCTGAGCCGATGCTCGATTGCGACCCAGAAGATCTGGTCATTAGAGGCGTAATTCAAGCATCGATCCACGGCCTCGCGCACGTTGCGGTTGTACTGCAGTATCTCTCGTTCAGGCGGCCAGTCGCTCGGTTTGTCGTCCGGAAGGTCTCCGGAAGTGGGATCAATACCAAACGCAAACAGTCGATCGAATTCTTTCTGACTCGAATCCATGCCGAATGCACCGGCACATATCAGGTTCCAGTCAAACGCCTCCAGATGCCCGAGGTAGAAGACGATGCGGTGGCGCTCAGGAATAGGACGATCGTAGAGAGCCTCAGGTTGAACCAACTGAAACAGATCGTCTGTAACGGTTCTGGCATTCCGTAAGTGGGAAAGCAGGCTCCAGCGAAGATGTTCATCTAGAACGGTCCGTGTCATGGCACATCCGTAATGATAGTTCCGGCCGGCGGCGGCGGTCCAATTATCCGTAGGCGCAGATCGTGTCTTACAATTATCTGAGATGATGCGTGCAGATCAGTCCGTCACGAATAGCGCCATAAGAAAGCACTATGACCGGCTGTCGATCCTTTATCGCACGTTTTGGGGCGACCACATTCACCATGGCCTGTGGGAACATGCGCGCACAGCCAAGGAAGCACAGATCGCGCTGATCGAGAGGCTAGCAGCGAAGGCAAAGATTCAGCCGGGATGGCATGTATTGGATGTCGGATGCGGTCTGGGTGGTTCTTCGATCTGGCTCGCCCAAAACCTGGCCTGTTCGGTGTTGGGCGTGACGATCAGCCCAGTTCAACTGGACATTGCAAAGCGGCGCGCATTCAGACAACGCGTCGCAGGACAGGTTCAGTTTCGATTAGAAGACGCGAATTTCCTAACCTACGAGAACAGCTTCAATTGCGTCTGGATCATCGAATGCTCCGAGCACCTGTTTGACAAGGCCGATTTCCTGCGGCGAGCCGCCGCAGCACTGCGTCCCGGAGGAGTTCTTGCCCTGTGTGCCTGGGTGATGTCCGATGGTCCTCTGGCCGATTCTGGCCGCGATCTCATTGCGCGAGTTTGCCACGGGATGTTGTGTCCATCGCTCGGAACGAATCGCGAATACTGCCAATGGATAACCGATGCAGGATTGTGTCTTCGAACCTCGGACGACATCACGGCCGCTGTTTCGAAGACGTGGGATGTGTGCAGAAACATCACTGAAAAGCCGGTCGTGCGAGAAATTCTGAAAAATGCCGAATCCGATACGCTGCAGTTCGTGGCTGCGTTTAGCGATATCGCCCACGCCTACGCCGGCGGCCTGATGGGGTATGGCATGTTCACGGCAGTCAAGGAGCGGCCGTCATGAAGCACAGTGTGGACGGATCCGTCGTCGTCTTTGCGAACGCCTCAACACCGGAGGCGCGCAATGCTGCTCTGGACTTCG
>QHXA01000074.1:3291-16204 GCA_003222755.1 Acidobacteriota bacterium | reverse complement strand
TTCGTCGTTTTGGCCGGGGCGAGTGATACCACGCTGAACGAACTGAAAAAATACATCCAGATGACCGGTGGCGTGGCGCATGTTGTCCCCGCCGACCCTAAGACGCGAGAGGGCAGGTTACGACTGAACTACGAAGCCACCGCGTGGTTTGGGCGTGTGGACAAGTGGATCGATGATGCGCGCTACTGAAAACGAAACGAGCCGGAACAGCAGATGGAAGTCTCTGCTGGTGGTTGGTTGCGCTGTGGTCGCAGTGGGTTTCATCGGTTCACGCATCCGGCAAAGTAGGTCAAATGAGCCGTCATCTGATTCGGCTTCGACCCCGAAGTGACAGCTTTTATCTCAGCAAGAATCGCACCGTCCTTGCGACGGACTTGCACGGCATGGTGGGCAGCTTCGCCGAAAGCGGGCTGTTCGTTTACCAGACACGAATGCTGTCGAGTTATCGATACTTCATCGATGGCCAGCCGCCGCGGCCACTGGCGCTTTCAAATGTGCATCAAAATACGTGGATGGGCTATTACATCGTGGCTCCTCCCGGCGTCGATCCGGATTCGCGGCCGGATTTCGGGCCAGGCCGTCTGATTGCGGCACAGACCGTTGAGTTCCGGGTCTCCAGGTTTATTGGGGATGGCATGCATGAAGACATCGATATCAAGAATTTCGCAGGGATTCCGGTGGAGTTTACGGTCGAGATCGAACTGGATGCAGATTTTGCAGACTGGGGTGAGGTCCACGGAGATCGTCAACAACGTGGTGAGCTTGAAAAAACCTGGAAACAAATAAGGCCATCGGAATGGGAGCTGTCGTTCACCTACACAGCAGAACATCAATACCGTAAGCAATCTGAATCCGGAATTGCGCGAATCGATCGACGGCTCTACGTCGTCGTTCACAATACGTCAAGCGAACCCGGTTACCATAACAACCGGATCACATTCCAAATCGCACTGGAGCCACAACAACCCTGGCACGTCTGTCTCAATTTCATTCCGCAAATCGAAGGCAAAAAACTCCACCCAATGTATGGGTGCACCTCGTTTATTGCAGTCCAAGATCCCGATGAACCCGAGCAGATATTTCTTGAAGAGTCCGCTTCGTTTGCGAGTGCGGACACCGAAACGCTGGCTCCAATGGTGACAGCGACGCTTGCACAAGCTCGGCGTGACCTTGCCAGCCTCAGGCTAAACGATCTCGATCATGGTGTATCGGCCTGGACAATGGCTGCCGGCCTTCCGGTCTACACCGCGCTTTTCGGTCGGGATACGCTTACCGCATCCTGGCAAGCAGCGATGCTCGGGAGTGGCATGATGCAAGGCACGCTGGCAGAACTGGCCGCATGCGCGGGAAAAGAAGTCAACGACTGGCGCGATGAGCAACCGGGCCGCATGATCCATCAAATGAATACGGGTCCGCTTGCAGCCTTGAATTATGGTCCTCTCGGCCGCTATTACGGCTCAGAGACCACGTCAGGTTTTTACCCGTTCGTGGTATCGGCGCTGTGGCACTGGACCGGCGATAAAGATCTCGTGCGGCCCTATGTTGAACCGGCTTTGAACGCCCTGCGTTGGCTGGATGAATGGAGTGACCGCAATCATGATGGCTTCTATGAATATCTGACACGATCAAGCCAGCCAACGGTGAATCAAGGTTGGAAGGATGCTGCAGATTCGATCGTCGATGAAGACGGGAAGATCGTGGAGCCTCCAATTGCCACGTGTGAAGAGCAGAGTTTCGTCTACGTCGCGAAGCTGCACTTTTCCGAATTGCTGTGGTGGTTGGGTCAGACCGACCAAGCGCGAAAGCTATACGGTGAAGCCATGGAATTGAAAAAGAGATTCAACGACGTGTTCTGGATGGAGGACGAAGGCTTCTTCGCCATGGGACTGGATTCAAAGAAACGACAGATTCGTTCCATCGCTTCGAATCCCGGTCACTGCCTGGCCACAGGCATCGTTGATGAATCACTAGTCCAGCGCACCGCGAGCCGGCTGTTTTCCGACGAAATGTTCTCGGGGTGGGGCATTCGAACGTTATCTTCGGCCCATCCGGCCTACAATCCGTACAGCTATCACCGAGGATCGGTTTGGCCGGTTGAACAAGGCACGTTTGCGATTGGGTTCGCGCGGTATGGCTTACACCATTACATGAACCTGCTGTGCCGCGCTCAGTTCGAAGCCGCAGCGCTTTTCGACTTCTATCGATTACCCGAGCTGTTCAGCGGCCATCCTCGTGACGTGGCGCATCCGTTTCCAGCCAATTATCCCAACGCCAATTCACCGCAAGCTTGGTCCGCCTCAACGGTGTTTTCGATGCTGCAGGCGATATTGGGACTCTACCCATATGCTCCGCTGAAGATGCTTCTGATCGATCCGCATTTGCCGGATTGGCTCCCGGACATCACTCTTCGGGATCTCCGGGTCGGCGACGCGAAAGTGACAATCCGATTTTTCCGCACGAGGAGCGGCACAACCGATTATCACATCGAAGATGCCCGGGACTCTTTGCACGTCGTGCGCCAACCAAGCCCCTGGTCGCTAACGGCGGGATTCGCGGAACGCGTTCGCGATGTTCTGGCAAGCCTGGTGCATTGATCAAACGAAGGGGAATATGAGGAAAGCGACTCCACCGAGGATGCTGATCACAGGCAGTCCAAGATCTGGGAAATCGACACTGATGGCGAAGCTCATTGAAGACGTCGATGCCCGGAACATTGCAGGATTGACCACGCCAGAGGTGCGTCGTGCCGGCATTCGGGTCGGATTCAAGATGATTGATCTCGCGAGTGGCGAGCAGGAAGTACTCGCATCGACGTCAGGCAAAGGTCCCGGGGTCGGGAAATATCGTGTGAATTTACCAGGTGTTGAAAAGATCGTGCGGAGAATTGAAGCGTCCTTGGATGCTGCGGATTTCATCTTTATCGATGAGATCGGGAAAATGGAGCTCCTCTCCAAGAGCTTCGAGGAATTGGTCGAGCACGTCTTCTCGCTTGCCAAGCCTGTCATTGCTGTTGTCCACCGGAATTTCATATCCCGCTATCGCGGTGAAGGCCGGGTCTTTGTCCTGAAGCGGGACAATTTCGAAGAAGTGCGAGAGTCGATCCTGGCCGAACTCAAAGCACCGGCAAGGGGAAGTGATTAAGGTGCAAACACGCCATTCAAATCCAAAATCAAATCGGTCGTGTCGGTCGAGAACGCGCTAATCGCACCGCTGCTGGTTGGGACGATCGCCGCGTTAGAGACGATGCTGGCGTCGGTTGAGTTCAGCGTCGAGACGACCGGCTGCGGCTGACCTGCGGGCCACAAACTCAGATATCCCAAAAAACCCCGCGGCACGACAGTCGTATTCAGTGAGTATGCCTGTGTTGCGGATGGCAAGGCACAGGGGCCCGCCGCAATGTTGAAGTTCCGCTGTCCGAGTAATGCAGGTCCTCCGAATGGCCCAATTGGATTGCGGGTATCCACGACACGACACGGTGTCACAGGGTAGAACAGCAAACCGCCGGTGGCAGGTGGCGCGAAATAACCGTTCACATCGATGATTAAATGGGTTTGTTGTGTAACGTAAACATCAATCGACCCTCCCGTACCGGCCGGAACAATCGCGGCATTTGCCACAGCCGTGCCGGTGGGATCGTTGAGGGTCGAGACCAACGGCCGCGCAATTCCAGTCGGCCATGTGGTGAGAAAATCGAGGGTTGCCGGCGGAACAATGGTCATGTTTAGTGAATATGCGACCGCAGTTGCCGAAATTCCGCATGAACTCGACAGCATCGGCACGGTGCGACCCGCGCCACCACTAAGCATCGGTCCACCAAGCGGGCCAGTTGCGAGGCGCGTATCCATCACGCGGCAAGGCGTCACTGGATAAAACACCAAGCCGCTCGATGCGTTCGCCGGAAGCGCGAAGTAGCCGTTGATATCCAGAATCACGTGCGATTCATTGTATACATACACGCTGACGGCACCGCCCGTACCCGCGCCGACAATCGCAGCGTTCGCCTTGACTCTCCCGTCGACGGAGTTAAGTGTGGAGACCAGCGGTTGTGGCTGGCCGGCCGGCCAGATGCTCAAATACCCAAGCGTTCCCGTCGTTGGCACCACCGTGACGTTCAGCGAATATGCCACAGCGGTCGAAGGGATACCACAGCTGCTAGCAGGAACAGTGAAGTTCCGCGTTGAATTGGCAGCGATGACAGGGCCGCCGAATGGGCCGTTCGCGTCACGTGTATCGGCCACACGGCAGGGGGTAACGGGCACGAAACGCAGCCCCGAAGCCGGCGCTACTATGTTGAAATTCGCTGTTACATTCTTAGGCGCTGACATTACCAGCAACGCGGGGTTCGCTGCGCCGGTAACATCACCACTCCAGGTTGAAAACGCGTAGCCGGAATTTGCGAAGGCGGAAATCTGAACCGATGTTCCGGAATCGTAATAACCATCCGCGGCCGATGGACTCGTGCCAATTGTGCCGCTGCCTCCCGGTGACACGCCTGTCGCTAACAAATACTGTGTCGTGAAATTCGCCGTGTACGTCGTGGGTACCGCTGGTGCGACAACGTGAGAGATGGCTCCGCCATCACTCCAGTTCGCGAAGGCACGCCTGGTTCCGCCGCTGCCTTGCAGCGTGCTGGTCGCGATCGTGTGCGCTGTACCGGAAGCCCAACTAATCTGTAGACCTGCAGGGTTGGTTTGGGCCGTGACGGGGATTGTCCCACTAGACCCGCACGTGTCCATCTTGAAAGAAGCGATGCGAGTGCTCCAGTTGAAGGTGCCGTATGTCTTCAGGTACTCCGTCGTATACCAGAATGTGCAGTCATCGACAGGATCGATGCTCATGCTGCTGTAATCGCCCCAGCGGCTGAGCGTCGGTAGTTGCGATCCGGTGCCTCCGATGATCTGAGTCTCCGTTCCCAATTGGCCTAGAGGGTCACCGGGTGCTCGGACGGTGTAACGGATGGATGGATTTCTGGTGTCGCTCGAGATGTTGTACCCGAGCGCAATATTGCCAACCCGATCCATGGCGATGCTTCCCATCCAGCGATACTCGCTGTCTGGCGCAAACGTCCCCTGCTGATAGACAAACGGTGATCCGCTTGGGTCGCGCAGCTCGTACCACCGCACGCCGACAGCACTGCCCGCGGTAATCGAGTGGTTGACGACCAGAGATTCGTGATCACCAAAATTTCGATACGCCAGACGGTACATCAGGCGATCACTGAGCGCGTCCAGAAGCTGTGACGTGCCGAGCTGAGGAATACAGATTCCTGAATCCCCACAGGCCTCTGAAAAGGCGGCTACCGACATCTTAAAAGGACCAGTTATGGTCGAATTTGTGGGAGTTACGAAGTCTACGTGGAACTTATAGAGGCTCAGCAAATTCGTTCCATACGTCACGAGATAATTGGGCGAGCCGACTAGGGGCGGGCTGGCCCCATCCAGATCCGCTGGCAGCAGGGGGTTAACGGAGCTGGCAAACTGAAAGCACACTTGGGTTGCCGGAAGACCGGCCAGCATTTTGGGTCGGTCCAACGCACAGGCTCTGGGTCCCTGGTACGAGGAGCCTTGAAACATATTGAATGTGATGTAGTAGGCATCGGGCCAAACGCCGAGTTTGGGATAATCATTGAATTGGTTGTAACTGAAGGCATAGCGATACCACACCCCGGTTGCATCATCTGTTTGGGAAATCGCTATGCATTCGAGAAATCCTCCGCCGCCAGAAACGGCAAATTGCGTCATGACCCAACGATTGGCAGCCTTGTCGTACTGTGCGATAGGATCGCCATCGTTGTTTCTCTCACACTTTCCGCCGAAACCCGACCACAGTGTATTCCCAGGGACCGGGCCGTACACCGCTGCCCCAGTCACCTTGTCGAACACCGCAAATGAATCGTTTACCCACTGCACATATTGCGTGCTACCGACTGCGCCATTCGTGTCGGGTGGGGCGGCGTTCATGGAAAAGTTACCACTGGGGCCGGAGAAACCGATACCCAGTCCATCAAAACTGGAAACAGTTACCGGTGCCGTCGTCGTCCCGACCCGCGTCTGAAGAACAGGGTCTGGGCTCGCGGGAAGCAAAGAATGCGGTACGTGATACAGGGGAACTTCGCGGTGCCCCGCTTGTGGTGGCAGCGGCCGTACATTCCGTAGTGGCTCGGAAACGTCGTGCTGGACGGCAGCAGTGACTTCGACCGGCCCATGGATCTGAGCAAAAGCGACAGAAAGAGAAAAAATCCAAACAACTACAATCGTGCCGAACACGGACCTGGCTGACATAGCCCTCCTTCAGAAGACAGATCGCGGATCATTGGGCTGCCCACCTGCCGTGAACGACCGAAGCCATTTCTCGCCAGCAGGACAGTAGTGTTCGCCGATTCAACCGGCTTGGAACACACTGTACCTGACAGGTATCCTCAACTCTCTTTCGCGTGGTGATTATAACGCATGGCATCGCGTTACAAAGACGTACAGAACTTCAGAAATTCAACCGGGTATTGATCACAAAAGACCGCGCTCCGGTTGCACTGGTGATGCGGCCGAAGCTGGTTGAGTTAATGCTCAGATTCGCCGCCGCCGGAGCGCCGAAGTTGGGGTGGTTGAGCACATTCACAGCGTCGACGCGCAACTCGAATTCTTTGGTTTCAGTGATTTTCACTTTTTTCGTGACGTTCATGTCGAGACTGATGTTTCCCGGCCCCTGTATCCATTTCAATCCCAGCGTGCCCAGTTGCCCGGGCTGTGGATTGACGAGAAGAATACGACCCTGTGAATCGGTAATCGCCTTATTGGTGAACTGATTCCGGAGTGACTGCAACGGCGTAACATTATTCACGGCGGGATCGTCAGTCTGCCCGAGGCCGTTGAAGTAGGCAACTCCGTTTGCAACCTTGGTGACCTTACCCATATCCTTCGCGAAATCGTCTGCGATCACTGGGGTGTTGTTCGTTGCCTGCGTAAATGTCGAAACCGGAGAAGTAATCGTCAACGGAGCGCCGGATGACAGGCTGAAGATCGCACTCAACTGCCAGCGTTCAACCAGCCGGGACATCCATGCAGGCGCGCCAGCGAGGAACTTCTGGCCTGGACCGAATGGCAGCTGCCAGATGCCATTGCTGCGCAGGTCGTACGTGCGGTGATAGCCGAGAAGCTGTTTGTTGAGAGAACGGTTGCGAGGATTCAGATAGGTCACCGTGCCTTCTTCGTCCTGTTCGCCGATAGTCCGGCTCCACGTGTATGACGTCTGATTGGTAAAACCATTTGCGAACCGTCGGTTCAGCACAAGGACCATCGCGTGGTACGTGGAGTTGCCGGAGTTCGTCACCATATTGACCTGCCGGAATTGAGGATTAACGACGATAAAGTTGTCCGGCAAACCGGCATTGCGAAGAATGCCACCATTAGCACCGGTACCGGTTGGAGTGCGGTTCAAATAATCTGCCAACGCGCCGACGTTCCCATTCGCAAGGAAAAGGCGGGTTGTTGCGTTTTGGCGCAAAGCGGCTGATCCCGTCACAGTCGTGCCATTCACGACCTGGCTGGCATTGATCGATAGTCCGCTTAACATCCGATCGAACAACTCCGCATCGCCACCGGCTCTGGTGATATTGAAAGCTTCGAGAATTCTGTTTTCAAAAATGTTGACGTCGTTGAGCGGAATACCGCCGTACAGTTTGGTGCCTTTGCTGCCGATGTATCGCGCTTCCACGTTGAGCTTCGGCGTGATGTCGCGAGTGAGTGACACGTTGAAGCTCTGGATGTAAGGAGTCTTCCAGTTCGAGTCATATCCCGACCAGCTCTGCGACCGGTCCGTCAGCGCGACCGGCTCGAGCGGTTTGGCGCTCAAGGGTATGGGCAGGCTCAGGTTGGCAAGTGACAGGTAGTCCCTTTGCGTGTATGTCGGAATCGTTCCCGTGCCCGGTGTTGCAAACTGGTTATTGTGCAGCATCGAAATATCGTAAATGCCGTTGTAATTGACTCCATAGCCCGCGCGGAAAACGGTCTTGTCTTTTCCCCACCACGGAAGGGACCAGCTGAAGCCGATCGCGGGACCAAAATTGTTGTAGTCGTTCTTCCACAGGTTTTCGCTCGGATGGGGCGAGTTCTTGCCCACCAGCTGCAGCGTCGTGAGCGAACCACCGGTGGCGCCGGGCCGCCACTGCGCTTCGTAGTCTGTGCCGGAAATTCCAAACAGGGCCTTGCTGCCTCCGGCGGGGGCGGCAGTTAGTCCAAAATTGTCATAGGCCACACCGTACCAGTCATATCGCACGCCCAGGTTGATCGTCAGGCTTGGGCGGACCTTCCAGTCGTCTTTGAAGAACCAGCTGAAGTCCTTCTGCCGCCAATCGCGCAGAAACGCCTTCTCAGCGCTCGGTACGACAGGTGTGCTGCCGGCCTTGCTGACGTCCAGGAAAACAGGATTGGTCGGGCCGCTGAGGACGAATGCCTGAATGATGTCATTCACCGATCCGTTCAGATCCGCCAGAATATTTCGCGCGGTCGTCTGATCCGCTCCCTGCAGACCGGGAATCGCGGTAGCGTCAATACCCGTGATTGGAACTCCGCCGGCGCCAAATTCCGCGTATGGATAAACCTGCTGGTTGGTGTAGCCCAAAGCCGTCGTAGTACCCACCTCGCCGCCAACCTTGAAGGCGTGCCGCCCGTGGGTCCAGCTCAGAGCATCATTGAATGACAACCGTGGCGCTGCATTGCCGCGTGTGCCGTTGAAACCGCCGAAGATGAAATTCTCGGTGAACGTGATCGGTTTCGGAATAAACGGAATGCCGTTTCTCCTCGGCAGGGTCGCAAAAGCTTCGGGGCCTCTGCCGTCCGGCCGTTCAAAGCCGGACTGGGAAATCAAAGTCTGTTTGCGATAGCCAAAGCGGAACTCATTGACGATTGTCGGCGAGAGCGTCGATACGGCCGATGCCGTAAGCACAATTGGACGCCGTTTGAACACTCCGCCGTATCCACCGGGCCAGGGCGCGATTTGCGTGTCCGAGAGATCCCACTCCCGAGTCCCGGTGAAGAAGACTTTGTTGTTAGCGCTGAAATTGTGATCGAGCCGAAGATTGATCTGGTCACGGTTGATGTTTGGCGCGCTTCCCGTCGTATCATCCAGCTCGAGTCTCCGGCGCGTCCAACGGATACCCGCCGTGTTCAACCCGTCTCCAACGGTATAGTCATTCGGCATTGGCATTCTGGATAACGCCATCTGAACCCATCCGCTCGCGTCATAGCCGGACCGCACCGGATCGCGCCCGAACAGGTTGAACGACGAAAGCGGACCCGTTGCACCACGTGGCGCAACGGGATCGCCTTGCCGATCAACGGCCGGATTGTTTGAAGTGGCATTGCTGCTCTGAGCTCCAGGGAAATACCGGAAAATGCCTTGGCGGGCCTGAGCCGTCAGCACATTGCCGACAACTGTGTCCTTCGCGATAAATCGTTGGCCATCGTAGAGCGCAAAAAAGAATGTCTTGTTTTTGATGATCGGACCACCGATACGTCCGCCAAACTGATTGCGGTTGTAATAATTCTTTGGGACCGCATTGAAGTTGTTGAACCAGTTGCTCGCATCGAACGCGGAGTTGCGGTTGGTATAAAAGAGCGAGCCCCGGTACTGATTCGTTCCCGACCGCGTCGCCATCTGAACCTGTCCGCCACCTCTTCCAAGTTCGGCGTCCGCCGCGGCGACGATGACACGCACTTCTTCTACGAGATCCGGGCTCGTGTACGTGACCGAGAAACCACCACTGTCGTTGTGACGCGTATCGTTAACACTGACACCGTCACGAGACGTATTGACGTTTGTACCCCGCGTGCCAGCGAAAATCGCGGGCGCCTGCAAATCTCCACCGGCCATACCCCCCATCTGAACACCGGCTTGAGTCGTCACAAGCCCAAGCACGTTTCGGTCTACAAGAGGAAGATCTTTGATCTTGGAGTCGGGAAGCACCGAGCCGACGGAAGACGATGAAGTGGCAATTAGCGTATCCGCTGCGACGCTCACTTCAACCGACTGTGCAACCGCGCCAACCTGCAGCGTAAAGTTCAAACGAACTTGCTGCGATACGCCCAGTACGACATTGTTATACGTCTGCGTTTGAAAGCCGGGCAACTCGGCCGTTACCTTATAAGTTCCGCTCTGAATGCTGGCGAAATTGTAAGCACCAGCTTCATTCGTCAGGACAGTGGTTACGATTCCAGTGGCCAGATTCGTCGCCGTGATCGTTACGCCAGGAATGAGAGCGCCCGTCGCATCAGTAACGGTGCCACCCAGCGTCGCGTTAATGGTTTGCCCGTATGTGTGGATTGGTAGTGCCAGATACAGCATTACCATCATGAGTAGCAACTTCTTCATTTCTTCCTCCATTGTCATCCCACAATGCGGCGGTAATTATCCATTTAGCCTGGATGATGTGCCAGAGGATTTACGGAAGGCCAAAATTTGTTTTCAATTTGCCAGGTGATTGTGTATACGTTCGGGCCCGAGGGGAAATATTCGGAACCTAAAATATGCGTAAATATGCGATCACTGTGCTTTTGTTACTACTTACACTAACCGCTACACCCTTGCTTGCACAATCCAACGTCCCTGATCTAAACGGCCTCTGGGACGGCGTCGGGAACAGCGCGAACCTGGTCCAGGCCATGAAAGCTCAGGGCAAGCAAGTGCCGTTCACCGCTTACGGCGCGCAGCGATACAAGAGCGCTGATATGGCGAAGAACCCAAATGGTTTCTGCCTACCGCCGGGTCCTTCGCGAGCGGTTACCGGTCCTTCTCCGTTCCAGATCGTGCAAAGCCCTGGAACCGTGGCGATCTTGTTCGAGAACCACTTCATCTACCGACTGATTTACACCGACGGAACGAAGCATCCCGACGACATCAATGATTACCCGGCATTCATGGGCCATTCGATCGGGCACTTGGAAGGCGATACCCTGGTCGTCGATACGGTCGGCATTAATGACCGCACTTGGCTCGACAGCAATGGACTGGAACACAGCGATAAGCTGCATCTGACCGAGCGATTCCGCAAAACTGCACCTGACAGAATTCATTATTCCGTTACGTACAACGATCCTGTGTTCTTTACCAACCCATGGACATTCGATCTCGACTTAAAACGGCTGAAGGATACGCGTCTTCTCGAATACGTCTGCGAAGAAAACGAACGTGACTCAAAACGGCTGCAGCCGACACCCAGAGCCCAACAGTAGGAGGATCGGCCACAAAGAGCATAAAATTCACAAAAGCTTTTGAGCCTTTTGTTCTTTTTTGTGGCTTAATTTCTTTTATGATCGCGCGCGCACTAGCCTCTTCAGTATTTGTTCTGCTGTTTGTCACCGGCGCGGGCGCTGCGGGCAATCGCAGCGACGTTGCGAACGCCGTGATGAAACGCGACAAAGCTGCGGTCCGTGCTCTTTTGCAGCAGAAGGCGGACGTCAACGCGGCACAGGTGGATGGCGCAACAGCCATTCACTGGGCCGTCTACAACGATGATCTAGAAACAGCCGACCTGCTGATTCGAGCAGGAGCCAACGTCAAGATTGCAAACCGCGACGGCATCACCCCTCTGGCAATGGCTTGCCTTTACGGCAATGCTCCAATGATCGACAGGTTATTGAAAGCCGGCGCCGACGCGAAGGCAAAAGGGCCAAACGGCGAAACGACTCTGATGTTGGCGGCCCGAAACGGTACTGCCGATGGCATTAAGCTTTTGCTGGCTGCCGGCGCCGACGTGAATGCGCGCGAGAACCTGCGCGGGACGACAGCATTGATGTGGGCCGTGGAACAGAAACATTCCGAAGCAGTCAGGACATTACTTGAAGGCGGAGCCGATTTCCGTGCCAAATCTGGTGCGGCTGGTTTGCCGCGAAACTACATGGCCGCGCGTGTCAACACAGCCGATGTCGACGCCGCAGCCGGGCGTTATAAGGAAGCTGCGGCGAACGGCCGCACATATCAGGAACAGCTCGAATACGAGCAAAAGCAGGGAACTGTTTTCTCCGGCCGTCGCCTGAATCAGCAAGCCGCAGCTCAGCAGGTCGCGCAAGCAGCAACTGATGCGGATACGGAAGTCGTTATTGCGGGTCTTGTCGGTGGAGGAGGCGGCGGTCTGACACCACTGGTTCTGGCAGCGCGGGAAGGCGATATCGAATCCGCCACGCTCTTGCTGGATGCGGGCGCGGATGTGAACCAGATGACCGAATATGGATGGACTCCGCTGCTCACGGCGACCAACAACAGACATTACAAGCTGGCCACGTATCTGATCCAACGCGGCGCTGACGTCAACAAGCCCAACAAGGGCGGCTGGACCCCACTGTATCTGGCCACCGATAACCGGAACATCGAGGGTGGCGATTTCCCGGTGCACAAGCCGGACATGGATCACCTGGAGTACATCAAAGTCCTACTGGAGCATGGCGCAGACCCGAACGCGCGAGTGAAGGACAACACACTAACCCGAACCATTTTTACAATGCAGTGGTTTTTCGAGTCAGGAGCGACTGCTTTCCTACGCGCCGCGCAGTCCAGCGATGTTGAGCTATTGAAACTGCTGCTGGCTCATGGCGCCGATCCTATGGCGGCCACGGATTTCGGTGATACAGCACTCACTGCTGCGGCTGGAATCGGGTGGGTGGAAGGCGTGACTTACGAACACTCGACAAAACACAACGTGGACGCGATCAAGATGCTGCTCGATCTCGGGCTGGATCCAAACGCGACGAATCGGGATGGCCGCACACCGTTGATGGGCGCAGCTCTCAAGGGTAGAAGCGAAGTCGTTCAGATGCTGTTCGATCGCGGAGCGAAGCTGGACACACGTGATCGAGGGAACCGCGACTCCGAAGACGTCGGCTCACTCCTCGCCGGTCACACCTGGTTGGCTCTAGATTACGCA